>CAZUYO010000024.1:0-18296 GCA_964624725.1 uncultured Thermodesulfobacteriota bacterium | reverse complement strand
AACCCGTGGGAGCGGCTGCCGTAGCCGGGATCAGAATTCAGAGGACAGATGTCAGAAACCCCCTGTCCTCTGTCTTCTGTCTTCTGGCACCTGACACGGTCTCCGGTCCCGTGGTCCAAACGACGGCGGCCCACCGCGTGGCATAGCAGGGGCGGAAGGTATTGTTCTTGCGAACGGGCCGCGCCCCGCGGCCTACGGCAGCTTCCGACGGGCCGGCCCAGCCGGCCCGTTTTCGCTGGGTTGCGCGCCGGTCCGAAGATGGCAGTCTTTCGGGACGCGCGCGAGACGAACCTTCCAGGACCTCCCCATGCCCGACCGCCCAGCCCCCGACACCCCCGCCCTGTGGGGCGCCGATCCCACCCCCGGGATCGTCGCCGTCGAGTTCGACGGCGGCAACCGGGTCACCGTGTTCCGCCGGGGCGGAAGCGGTCTGATCCGTGAGACGGACACCTGGCCCCCGTTTCTTTTTCTCGAATCCCCCGATCTCCTCGGGGCGTGGACGGGCCCGGTGGAGGTCCTCAGCCTCGACGGCCCCTGGGACTATCGAGCCCTCGCCCTGTTCCCCTCCTGGGACGACCTCTCCCGCGCCGTCACGCGCCTACGGAAGACCACGGGCAAATCGCCCCGGGGCCTCGATGGGCCCTTCTACTGGATCGCCGACCCGGTACAGCAGTACCTGATGTGGAGCGGCCGCACGTTCTACAAGGGGCTTCGGTTCGAGGATCTCCGGCGGCTCCAGATCGACATCGAGACCACGGTGACCCCCGGGTTCGAGTTTCCGAACCCCGAGCGCGAGGCCGACCGGATCACCTTGGTGAGCCTGGCCGACTCCACGGGATGGGAGGCGAGCCTGCGCTCCGACCGCCTGGACGAGGCCGGGATGATCGCCGAACTCAACCGCCTCGTGGCGCAGCGCGACCCCGACGTGATCGAGGGCCACAACCTTTTCAACTTCGACCTGCCGTACCTGGAGGCGCGGGCCAAGCGCCACGGGCTGCGGCTCACCTGGGGCCGCGACGGCTCGGCGGTGCGGTCCCGGTCGAGCCAGTTCTCGGCCGCGGAGCGGATCGTGGCCTACACCCGGTACGACGTGTACGGCCGGCAGGTGATCGACACCCTCTTTCTCGTGCAACTCTACGACGTGACGACCCGGGAACTCCCGGACTTCGGCCTCAAGTCGGTGGCCCGCCACCTCGGCCTGTCGGCCGACGACCGGACCTACGTCCCCGCCGGGGAACTCGCCGGTCTGGCCGAGGCGGACATGGAAACCCTGGTGCGCTACGGCCTGGACGACGTGCGTGAGACGCGGGAGATCGCCCGGGTGCTCGGCCAGAGCCATTTCCACCAGGCCCAGATGTTCCCCTTTTCCCACCAGAACACGGTGGTCCGGGGCACGGCGACCCGGATCGACGCCCTCCTGCTTCGCGAATACCTGCGGCAACGCCACGCCGTGCCCAAACCCCCGCCCAAGCGGTCGTTCGCCGGGGGGTACACCGACGTGTTCGTGACCGGCGTGGTGGGGCCCGTGGTCCAGTGCGACGTCCGGAGCCTCTACCCATCGATCCTGCTCGTCTTCGGTATCCGGCCGTCCAAGGACGACCTCGACGTGTTCCTGGGTCTCCTTCGGGATCTCACCCGGCGGCGCCTCGAGGCCAAGGACCGGGCCCGGGCGGCGCCGCCGGAGGAGCGAAGCGCCCTTGAGGCGCTCCAGTCGACCTTCAAGGTCCTGATCAACTCGTTTTACGGATACCTGGGATTTCCCCAGGGCCACCTCGCCGACTTCGACGCGGCCGAGCGGGTCGCGGCCGAGGGCCGCCGGCTGATCCGCACCGTCCTCGAGGAACTGCGCCGCCGGGGAGCCCAGCCCGTGGAGGTGGACACCGACGGGGTCTATTTCGTTCCGCCGCCGGAAGCCCTGGGCGGGGAGGAGGCGTTCGTGCGGGACCTCGGGGCCGTGCTTCCCGAGGGCATCGAGCTCGAGTTCGCCGGCCGGTACCGCGCCATGTTCTCCTACAGGCCCAAGAACTACGTGCTCCTCACCGAGGACGGGGATCTCCGGATCCGGGGCTCGGGTCTTCGCTCGAGGGGGATCGAGAAGTTCCAGCGGGTGTTCCTGGAGGAGATGTTCCGGGCGCTTCTGGAAGGCCGGGCCGACGAGATCCCGAAAATCAAAGAGCGGTTCCTGGAGGACCTGCGGGCCCACCGGTGGACCCCGGAGTGGTTCGCCAAAACCGAAACGCTCCACGACAGCCTGGAGGTGTACCGGAAAAAACGGGAGCGAAACGCCCGCAACGCCTCGGCCGCCTACGAACTGGCCCTGGCCTCGGGTCGCCCCTACCGGCCCGGGGACCAGGTGACCTACTACGTGACGGGCGACTCCCCCAGGGTGCGCGTGTTCGAGGCGGCCCGGCTGGCCTCGGAATGGGACCCCGCCCATCCCGACGAGAACACGGCCTACTACGCCGCGAAACTCGAGGCCCTGTACCGCAAGTTCCGCCCGTTCTGGGAACCGGAGGACGGAGGGAAGGGGCGGCAGCCGACTCTGTTCAACCAGGGGTAAGCCGCGGCGCCGTCACGCCCCCCCGGGAGAATCACCGGCCCGACGAACCGCGGCTTAGGCGACCCGCCGGGCCGGGGGAAGCACCCACCAGCGCCCCCGGTCCACCCGCACCACGCACCCGTGGCTCTCCAGCCGGTCCCACTCCGACACGGCGGGGATCTCCGCCTCGTTCACGAGCTCCCCCCGGCCGCTCCGGGCCACCCGGTCGAGCACCTCCTGGAACCGCACGATCCGATCGTTCCGATCCATGGTCGCTCCTCCTCGCGCTTGCGATTATACCCACAAGCACTAGCACGAACCGTGCCACGCTGCCCCGAAGCGGGCACGAAGAATCACCCCTGCGCGCCCGCGGCGCGTCGACTCCAGGATGGCAGTTTAGGCAGGCCGGTGGACGGAGCGCCGAGAACTGGACCCCGGGACCGGAGACCGCGAGACCGGCGACCGTGGACGGAGGTTACTTGGAAGCTCTCCAGGGCCCCTTCGGGGCCCCGCTACGCAGGACGGTAACCCTCGAGTCAGGGCTCCGGTGTGGGAGCGCCTTCCAAGGCGCGACCCGGGCCGTGAGGCCCGAAAGAAACGGCGTCGCGGCTTGGAAGCCGCTCCCACAGGTTGGGACGGCCGCTGACGCAGGAATCCCGAATGTTGTTAGCCGCCTAGCTGCCGAGCAGCCCAGCCGCCTAGCCGAAACCACTTGGAAGTCCTTCGCAGGGGGAACCGCCGCACGCTGGGAGCGGCGATCCGGGGACCGTTCGCCCGAGGCATGGGGTCAAATCACCCAGGGGGTGCGTCATTCCACCAGGAACCGGTCGATGATCTCCCGGATGCCCTGCCGGGCCCACCCCTCGTCCCGGTTCTCCCGGAGGGTTTCGTTGTGGCACCACACGCAGGTTTCCACCGTGGTCATCTCCCGGGGGTATTTGACCGGCTTCAGGTGGAAGTCCGGGGTGTGGTAGGCGCACTCGTCGCCTTCCACCGAGCCGGGATCGTGGCACTCGGTGCAGGCGGGCTTGGGTTGGCTGAAATCGAATTTGTGGTCGTGGATCGAGTAGGTGGGCCCCTTGGCCATCTCGGGCACGTGGCAGTCCGTGCACTCCACCTTCTCGGGCCGGTGGCCCGAATGGGCCACGAACTTCTCGTACCGGAACTTGTGGCAGGTGCCGCAGTACTCGCTCCGGGTCATGTAGCGCTCCTTCTTGTGGCTGATGCCCCGGTCGAACCCGCACACCTCGCAGGCCCGGTTGGTGGAGTAGAACTTCGACTGGAAGAAGTACCACATGCGCTTTCGTTCGCGGAAATCCATGGTGCCCCAGTACCACGACTTGCTCTTGGGCTTGGGCATGAAAAACTCGGTGAAGTAGTCGTTGAGGTCCTCGCCGGGCTTATAGCCCACCGGAAACGGATAGGTCTCCGTGGCCTTGTCCATGCCGTCGGTGTGGCAGGCCATGCACACCATCATCGCCCGGTCCCGGTCCAGGTTGGCGGGGTTCACGATCTCCGAGAGTCGCCCGCCCGTCTCCACGTGCTTCTGTCCCGGGCCGTGGCAGGCCTCACACCCCACCCCGGGCTCGAAAAAGCTCTGGGTCTCCGGGTCGAACCCCACCGCGTGGCACCCGTCGCAGTACACGTTGTAGGGCTGCTCCCGCCAGTTCCAGATGGAGTAGGGCTCCCACCGGCGCTCGGCGATGTTCCAGTACTTCGGGAGCACGTAGAGCACGCCGTCGATCCGGGTGAGATACTTCTGGATCCAGTGGCTGCCCACGGTGTAGGCGATGTCCTCGGGGCCGAAGGGGATCCCCTCGTGGAAATCATTGGCCAGCACCGCGAAGGGGTCCCGCTCGGCATCCACGAGCATGCGCGCGTGGGGCGTGAGTCGCCACTGGGCGTACACGTCCGGATGGCAGGCCGCGCAGGCCTCGCTCCCGGCGTACCCCGGGAGTCCCCCGTGCTCGGCCCGGACCACCCCGGCCACCCCGATCGTCCAGATCCCCAACGCCCACGCGATCAGCGCCCGTTTTCGCACCGCAAGACCTCCCTCAACCGACGAGAACCGTTCCAGATCGAGCCCGCAGGATACCCAACTCCCCCGGCCGGGACCAGCGTATCCCCCTGATCGGCACGGGGCCCCGCTGCCTCAAGGGCGGGAAAATACCTTGACACCCACCGAGCATATCATTAGCATGGCAACTATGACACAGTCGGAGGGCTCCATGAGCGTGTTCAACCCGCGGGAAAGCGTCGGATTTCAGTGTTCCCTGACGTTCCGAGCCTTTACGGCCGCCCTGGAGCGGCGGTTGCGAGGGTCGGGGGTCAGCCGGGCCCAGTTCATGGCGCTGGCCCACCTGGTGGGCCTGGGTCCGATGCCCCAGGCCGAACTCGCGGCCCACCTGGGCATCACCCCGGCCTCGGCCGTACGCCTCATCGACCGGATGGAGCGGGACGGGTGGGTGGAACGCCGGCCCGACCCGGCCGATCGCCGGGTGAACCGGGTCGCCCCCACCGGGAAGGCCTTGGCCGTGTGGGACGAACTCTCCGGCCACGCCCGGGCCCTTTTGCAGGACGCGTACCGGGGCATTCCCGACGAAGAGATCCGCCGCACCATCGAGACCCTGGAACGGATCCGGGCGAATCTTCGGGGGCCGTGACGCGAGCCCTTTTTTTGTCGCCCAAATAGTTAGCTAGCGAACCGCAAACAAGGCAACCAATGGAGGTCCCCATGCGCCGCATCCTTCTTCTCGCCCTGGTCCTGGTTCCCCTGGCCGTCGGGGGCGCGATCGTCGTCAAGAACAAGCGCGCCCGGGTGGCGTCCGCCCCCGCCCCCACCCTGCGGCCCACGCCGGTGCGGGTGGCCGCGGCCGCGGAGGGCAGCCTTGAGGAGCGCCGGTCGTTCCTGGCCCGGGTGGAGCCCTGGCAACGCGCTGAACTCTCGGCCCAGGTGACGGCCCGGGTGGCCGCCGTTTCGGTGCGGGAGGGGGAGTCGGTGCGGAACGGCCAGGTGCTCGCGGTTCTCGACGACGCGGAGATCCGGAGCGCGCTGGCCGCGGTGGATGCCCAGATCGCCCAGGCCGAGGCCCAGGTCGAGGCCCAAGCCGCCACGGTGGCCTCCCTCGAAAAGACGGCGGCCTATTGGGAACGGGAGACCCAACGGGACGCCGCGTTGGCCCGGGAGGGCGCGATCGCCCAAGCCGCGGCCGACGCCACCGCCGACCGCCGCAACGAGGCCCGGGGCCGGCTCGAGGCCGGTCGGAAAGCGCTCGCGGCGGCCCGCGAGCAGGTAAAGTCCCTCCGACACCGCCGGGCCGAGGTGGCCGCCCGACTCGCCTACACCCGCATCCGCAGCCCCTTCTCCGGCGTCGTGTCCCGCCGACTCGCCGACCCCGGGGACCTCGCCGTCCCGGGCAAACCCCTCCTGGCCGTGGAAGACACCTCGCGGTGGAGGGTGGCGTTTGACGTACCCCAAACCGACCTGGGGAAGATCCGGAAGGGCACCCTGGTGCGCCTGGCGGACCTCGGCCTCGACCTGCGGGTCGACCGGGAATACCCGGCCCTGAATCCCGACCGGACCCGGACGATGGAGGCCTACGCCCCGGCCGACGCCCCCCTGGCCTCCGGCACCTTCCACCCCCTCGAGGCGGTGCTCCGCCGGGTCGAGGGCGCCGTGCTCGTGCCCGAATCCGCCCTGGTACCCACCCCCGACGGCGGGACGGCCGTGTTCACGGTGGTCGAGGGCAGGACCCGGCCCCGGCCCGTGCGAAGCCTCCTCGTCCGGCAGGGGCTTGCCGCCGTGGAGGGGTTGGAACCCGGCACCGAGGTGGTGGTGAGCACCTACCTCGGCTGGAACCGGCTGGCCGCCGGGGAATCCGTGGAGGTGGTCCGATGAATCTCACCCGCTTTGCCCTTCGCAACCCCTACACGGTGCTCGCGCTGTCCCTGGTGGTGGTGGCCCTGGGCGCGTTTGCGTTCGTGCGCACGCCCACCGATCTCTTCCCCGACACGGTGCCCCCCCAGGTGGTGGTGGTCACGGTGGAGCCGGGCGCCTCCGCCGACGACGTGGCCGACAAGATCACCCAGATCCTGGAAAAGGAACTCAACACCCTCTCCGGCCTCAAGCGCATCGTGTCCACCTCCCGCGATGAGGTCTCGTCCATCAACGCCGAGTTCGTCTACGAAAAGCCCGTGGGCGAGGCCGTGGTGGACGTGCAGAACGCCGTGGCCCGGGTCCGGGGGGAGCTGCCCCCCGACGCCCTGGAACCCCGCATCTACCGCATCACCGACGCCAACCGCCCGATCCTCACGCTGGCCGTGCGGCCCAAGCCGGGAAGCCTGAAAACCCTGGGCGACGTGCGGCTCCTGGCCGAAAACGACCTCAAGGACTTCCTCCTCGGCGTGCCCGGCGTGGCCGACGTGGACGTGTTCGGGGGGCACCAGCCGGAGGTGGTCGTGGCCGTCGACCGGGACGCCCTGTCGGCCCGGGGTCTCTCCCTGGGGCAGGTGTTGGCCCGGTTGTCCCGGCAAAACGTCTCCAGCCCCGCCGGGGTGATTTACGGGGACAAGGGGGAATATCTGGTGCGCGTGTCGGGGGAGTTCCCCGACGCCGGCGCCCTGGAAGACCTGCCCATCGCCTCGACCCCCGAGGGCCGCCAGGTGCGCCTGGCCGATGTGGCCCGGGTCTCCCTCGCCGAGGCCGATCCCCGCAGCTTCTACCACGGCAACGGCGAACCGGCCATCGCGCTCAACCTCCTTCGGGCCGACGGGGGCAACACGGTGGAGGCCATCCGCAACGCCAAGGCGGCCCTCCCGGAACTCGAGCGGCGCTACCCCGATCTCGCCGTTTCCATCACCGACGACCAGCAACCGATCATCGACATCAACGTCAAGGGCATGCGCGCCTCGCTGTGGCAGGCCGTGGCCCTCACCGTCGGTGTGATTTTCCTCTTCCTTTCCGATCTGCGGGCCGCCGCCGTGGTGAGCGTCTCGATTCCCCTGTCGTTCCTGACCTCGCTGGTGGTCCTGTGGTTCAGCCCCCACACGCTCAACATGGTGACCCTGTCGGGGCTCATCATCGCCGTGGGGATGGTGGTCGACGCCTCGATCGTCGTGTTGGAAAACGTGTACCGGCACTACGCCGCCATGGACGTGCCGGACGCGCGCCGGGCGGCGATCGAGGGCACCGAGGAGGTCGCCCTGGCGATCACCGCCGGGATGCTCACCACCGTGGTGGTGCTCGTGCCGGTGTTGTTCACCAAGGGGTTCACCGGCCGCATCATGGGCCCCCTGAACCTCATGATCATCTCGACCCTGGTCGCCTCCCTGCTTATCTCGCTCACCGTGGTCCCGATCGTGGCCTCCCGGTTGCTCGCCGGGTCCCGAACGCGGAAGAACTGGCTCGAACGCCTGGTCTCCCCGGTGGGCTGGGGCGTGGACCACCTGACCCGCCTCTACGTCGGCCTCGTGCGCCTGGGGCTTAGGCACCGCTGGCTGTTTCTGGCCGCCATGGTGGGGTTCCTGGGGGTCACCCGGGCCCAGATCAAACCGCTCCTGGGGGCCGAGGAGATGCCCCCCATGGACACCGGCATCGCCATCGTGGAGTTCGACACCGACGCCTCGGCCCGCCCCCGGGAGGTGGAGGCCACCCTGGAGCGGGTCGAGCGGATGATCCGCCAGACCCCCGGGGTCGAGAAGATCTCCTCCGTGGTGGGTTCGGAGCCCGGCGCGGTGAGTTTCGGGGGCGGGGGCGCCACCACCCAAACGGCCCGGCTCACGGTGACCCTGGTGGATCGCACCCGGCGCTCCGACACGATCTGGGAGATCGAGGACCGGTGGAGGGAGACGCTCCGGACCATTCCCGGCGCGCGCACGTTCCGGGTGTCGGAGTACGGGGCCACCCCCGTTTCCACGACCAAGGCCCCCTTCGACCTGATCCTGTCGGGCCCGGATCCCCGGGTGCTCGACACCCTGGCAGATGAGGTGATCGCGCGGCTGCGGGGCACCCCGGGCATGGTGGATCTGCGCCGGAGCTGGTACCTCGACAAACCCCAGACCGACGTCCGGGTAGACCCGGCGCTCGCGAGGCTCTACGGCACCTCCCCCGAGGAGGTGGCGCAGACCCTTCGGGCGGCGGTCCAGGGGATCCCCGCCACCCGGCTTCGCCTGTCCGGGTACCTGGACATCCCGATCCGCGTTCGGTACCGGGCCGACCAGATGGCCGACCCGTCCGATCTGGCCGAGGCCGTGATCCCCACGGCGAAGGGCCTCGTGCCCCTGCGATCGTTGGCGTCCACCGAAACCAGCCGGATCCAGCCGTTCATCACCCGGGAGAACCTCGTGCCCACCGTCGACATCACGGCGGGCAACCGGGGGCTCACCATCGCCCAGGTCACGGCGGCAGCCAAGAAGCGGCTTTCGGACCTCGCCCTGCCCGCGGGGTACACCCTCACCGTGGCGGGCACCGTGCGCGACATGGCCGAAAGCCAGGGGGAGATGGGCCGGGCCCTGGTGGTGGGGATCGTGCTGCTCTACATCCTTCTTCTCGCCATGTTCCGGTCGTTCGGTCATCCGATCACGATCATGACCTCGATCCCCTTGGCCGTGGCCGGCGCCATGTGGGGGCTGCTCCTCTTCGACAAGCCGTTTTGCAAACCCGCCTTCATGGGCATCATCCTGCTCGGCGGCACCATCGTGAACAACGCCATCCTCCTTTTGGATTTCGTGCTCGAGGCCCGGAAGAAGGGGACCCCCAAGGACGAGGCGATCGTGGAGGCCGTGCGGCTTCGGCTGCGGCCGATCCTGATGACCGCCGGATCCACCATCGTGGGGTTCACCCCGCTGATCTTCGAGATGGCCGTGGGGCTCGAGCGGATGAGCCCCCTGGGCATCGCCGCCGGGGCCGGGCTTTTGGTGGGGACCGTGGTCACCACCGTGGCCGTGCCCGTGATCTACTCGGTGCTCGACTCCCTGGCCACGGGCGTCCGGCGGGTCTTCGTGGGCCGGCGGGCGGGTGCGGCGGCCGCGGCGATCGGGGCCTGCCTCGTCCTGGCGGGCGCCGCCCGGGCCGAAGACCCCGGCCCCTTCACCCTGGACACGGCCGTGGCCTACGCCCTGGCCCACAACCCGGACCTCGCCGGGGCCCGGGCCCGCGTGGACCACGAGGACGCGGCCGTGGAGGAGTCGGCCGCCGCGGCCCGGCTCCGGGCCGACCTCGTGGGCGGCCTCACCTGGACCCAGGAGGAACACGCCCTGATTCCCGGGGCGGCGGGGGACGTCCAGCGGTCGGATCGCTGGGCGGCCCAGGCCGGGGTGCTGGCCCGGGCGCTCGTTTGGGACTTCGGGGAGACGGCCGCCCGGGTGCGGGCCGCCCTCGGCCGAAAGGAGGCCGAGGAAAGCCTGGAGGCCCGTCGGCGCCAGGAGGTGATCTTTCGCGCGTCCCAGGCGTTTCTGGGCGTCCTGGCCACCGAGGACCTCCTGGAGGCCTCCCGGGCGACCCGGCGGAGCCTGACCGCCCTGGCCGAAACCACCGAAACGCTCGTGGCCCGGGGCAGGGCGGCCCGGATCGACGCGCTCAAGGTGAAGGTGCGCCTCGCCCAGGTGGAGAGCCGGATCGCGGCCCTCGAGGCCCAGCGGAAGAGCCTGCGGGCCTCCCTGGCCGAGGCCATGGGATGGACCGGGCCGGGCCTGCCCGCCGTGGCCTACGCCGACCCGCGCCCGGTGGCCGCGGACGCGCCGACCCCCGCGGAGCCCGATCCCGGCCGGCCGGATCTCCGGGCCGCGGACGCGGGGGTCCGGGCCGCCGAGGCCGCCGCCCTGGCGGCGCGTCGTTCCCTCTACCCCCGGGTGGAGCTGGAGGCCTCGTACGCCCTCTACGCCGCCCCCGATCCCGAGGCCCAGACGCCGAACGGGCAGGACGACCCTTGGGAGGACGACGCCGTCGTGGGGCTTCGGGTCACGTTCCCGTGGCTCGACGGGGGCGTGCGGCACAGCCGGATCCGGCAGGCCCGGGCGCGGGCCGTGGAGGCCCGAGCCGCCCGCGACCGGCTGCGCCTTGCGGCCCGGCGGGAACTCATCCAGGCCCTCGCCTCGCTCGAAAGCGCCCGTGCCCGGGAAGACGCGACCCGCTCGGCGGTCGAGGAGGCCAAGGAGGCCCTGCGGGTGGAACGGCTCAAGTACGACGCCGGCAAGGGGGTGATCAACGACGTGCTCGACGCCGAAGCGGCCCTCCTGGAGGCCGAGGCGCTCCTGCGCCAGGCCCGGCGGGAAGCCGAGATCGCCCGGCTGGCCGTGTTCCTGGCGGCGGGACGCCTGGGGGAGCCCGACGTGGCCGGCCCGTGACTCGGCGCCTCCCCCCCCGGCGGGGCGCCCTTGCCCGGGGCGGGGAAACGCGGTACAAGGCGGGCGGATTTGTGGCTTTTTTCTCTTTTGAGGGAGGTGCCCATGCGGCCCTTGGCGTGGCTCGTGTTCGCCGCGGCCCTCGTCCTCCCCGGCGCCCTTTTCGCCAACGCCCAACTGGTGAAGGGGGTTCCGGCCGCCGGCCTTCTCGACCGCGAAGACTGCGGCGGGCAGGGAGAGGCGCCCTGTCCCCAGGAGGCTTCGGAACGACCACTCCTGGGGCCCGGCGAACCGGCGGAGCCCTTCGTTCTCGCGGACCCCGCGGGGGAACCCGTGACGTTCCGGCCCGGGGAAGGGGGACCGGTGCTTTTGGTGTTCTGGTCGATGTTCTGCCCGCCCTGTCAGGAGGAGATGCCGTACTTCGCCGACCTTGACGGAAAGAAGGGGCTCCGGGTGATCACGGTGAACCTGGACGGCCAGCGGATGGCCCGGGCCGTGGAAAACTACGCCCGCCTGAACCGGATCGGGGCCCCGATCGCCGTGGACGACAAGGTCCAGGGCACCTTTGTCACGGCCGCAGCCTACGGGGTCACCGGCACCCCCGCGGTGTTCCTGGTGGACGCCTCGGGCACCGTGCGCTGGAGCCACCAGGGCAAGGTGGTGCCCGAGGACCTCGAAGCCGAGATCGGGAAACTCGCGCCACGGTAAGTTTGGGGCGGCGGCGCGAAACGGCCGCCCCGCCCTCCCGCCCACCCGCTCGCCCACGGACTCCCTGCCGCGGAGGCAAGGGCCGGGGAGCGGGCTCCCGCCCTAAAGTTCCGGCCCGGTCGCGCCGATCCGGGGAGGCCTGGGGGCCGTCCGCCGCGGGCCCCTTTTTCCATTTCTCCCCTTGGAGGCGTTGCCCATGTCGCTCAAGGCCAAGCTCTCGCTCGTGATCTCGGTGCTCGTCATCGTGCCCATGCTCGGCGGCGGGTTCACCGCCTATTGGATCGCCAAGCACCACGCCCTCACCCAGATGCGGGCCGAGGTGGACAACCTGGCCCGGACGGCCGTGGGGCTGTGCGAGAGCTACTACCGCATGACCGGCGCCGCCGAGCCGAGCCCGGAGCTCCGGCAGGCCCTCCTCTCCATCCGGGTGGGGAAGACCGGGTATCCGTTCGCCCTGCGCTCCGACGGGACGACCGTGCTCCACCCCAAGCTCGAGGGGAAGAACCTGAAGGGCGTCAAGGACGCCAAGGGCAAGCCCTTCATGGACGAGATGCTCGGGAAGAAGGACGGTTGGGTCGAGTACTGGTGGCAGAACCCGGGTGAGCCCGCGCCCCGCAAGAAGATCAGCCGCGTGATCTACTTCGAGCCCTGGGACTGGGTGTTCGGGGTGGGGAGCTACGAGGAGGAGTTCCTCGACGGCCCGAAGGCGATCCGCAACGCCACCGTGGCGGCCTCGGCCGTCGCCATCGTGGTGGCGGTGGCCGTGGGGTTCCTGTTCGCGGGGGGCGTCGGCCGGGCGGCCGGCCAACTGAGCCGGGCGTTCGCGCAACTGGCCGAGGGGGACCTCACGGCGGACATCTCGGTGCGCCGATCGGACGAACTGGGCCGGATGGCCGGCGCGTACCGCGAGATGCGGCGGGGCCTCGGCGAGCTCATCCGGCGGGTGTCGGATTCGGCCGGCACGGTGGCCAGCGCGGCCCAACAGATCTCGGCCTCGAGCCAGCAGGTGGCGGCCGGGGCCGACGAGCAGAGCCGGAAGGCCACCGAGGTGGCCACCGCGATCGAGGAGGTCTCGGCCACGGTGCTCGAGGTGAGCAAGAACGCCCAGGAGGTCGCCCAGAACGCCCAGGAGATGTCCGACGTGGCACGCCAGGGCGAGGGGGTCCTCCTCGACAGCCTGGAGCGCATGGACGGCATCGCCCGGATGGTGGAGGGGTTGGCCGCCCGCATCGAGGAACTGGGGCAGAAGACCGAAAGCATCGGCCAGGTGATCCGCACGATCGACGAGATCGCCGACCAGACGAACCTGCTGGCGCTGAACGCCGCCATCGAGGCGGCCCGGGCCGGGGAGCACGGCCGGGGGTTTGCCGTGGTGGCCGACGAGGTCCGCAAACTCGCGGAAAAGACCACCAAGGCCACCAAGGAGGTGGAGGCCACGATCCGGTCGATCCAGGAGGAAAGCCGCCAGGCCGTGGAGGCCACCTCCCTGGGCCGGGCGCAGGCGGCCGAGGCCCACGAGGTGTTCGACCGGGCCGGCCAGGCGTTTCGGTCGATCCTCTCCCGGGTCGAAGACGTGAGCCGCATGGTGGGCCAGATCGCCGTGGCCGCCGAACAGCAGTCGGCCGCGATCGAGCAGATGTCCACGAACGTGGAGGGCATCGCCACGGTGAGCCGGGACGTGGCCGGCCAGACCGGGGAACTCGCCCGCTCGTCCCAGTCCCTCGCGGGCGAGGCCCACCGCCTGCAGGAGGCCGTGGGCCGGTTCCGGCTCGGCTAGTCGCCGTCCAGCCGCCGCACGGCCGTGGCCTTGAACGAGGCCACGGCCTCGTCGCCCACCGTGAGCCCGAGGCGCTGCCAGGAGGCCGCGGTGACCACGGCCACCAGGGGCATCCCGCCGCAGTCGAGGGTGACCCAGACCTCCCCGTTTCCGGCCCGGGCCTCCCGCACCGTGCCCCGCAGGCGGTTCCGGGCCGAGGAGGGCAGCGCCTCCCGGGAGAGCACGATCTCCCGGGGATCGACCTCCACGATCCGGGTTTGGGGCGGCAACGGTTCCACGAACAGGCGCAAGGGGCCCGCCACGAACACATCGCTTCCCGGGCGTTCCGGGGCCCCCCGCAGCACGTTGTCCGGGCCGCCCCGGCGCAACGCGCCCCCGAGGGCGAGCCACACCTCGGCCCCCAACCGCCGGGCCTGGGCCACGTCGTGGGTGGCCAGCACCACCGTGGTGCCCCGCTCCCGCCGCCAGCGCTCCACCACGGCCTCGATCCGCTCCCGGCTCTCGGGGTCGAGGTGGTTGAGCGGCTCGTCCAGGAGGAGCACCCGGGGCTCCTGGGCCAGCACCCGCGCCAGGGCGAGGCGCTGGGCCTCCCCCCCGCTCAGCCGGGTGGCCCTGCGCCCGCGAAGCTCTCCGAGCCCCACCTGCTCCAGGGCCTCGGCGATGCGGCGGGCCGCCTCCGCCCCCCCCACACCCCGGGCCCGAAGGGCCCAGGCCACGTTGGAGGCCACCGTGCGGTCGAACAGATAGGGCGCCTGGGGCAGGTACCCGATCTCGGGCCGGGGCGCGCCGCCGCCCACGGGCTCCCCGAACAGCCACAACCTCCCCCCGGCCGGGCGCCGGAGCAGGGCCAGCACCTCGAGGAGCGAGGTCTTCCCCGAACCGTTGGGCCCGACGAGGGCCGCAAGCCCCCCGGCGGGCACCTCGAAGCGCTCCGCCCGGAGCACCTCGCGGCCGCCCCGCTCGATGACCACCCCCTCGGCCCGGTAGGCCATCATCCCGGCCTCCGCCGAAGGAGAAAGAGGGCGGCGTTCACCCCGAGGGCCACGACCAAGAGCACCAGTCCCAGGGCGAGCCCCAGCTCGAACTCCCCCTTGCTCGTCTCCAGGGCGATCGCCGTGGTCATGGTGCGGGTGTAGCCCCGGATGTTGCCCCCGATCATCATGGCCACCCCCACCTCCCCGATGGCCCGGCCGAACCCGGCCACGAGGGCCGCGAGGATCCCGGTGCGGGCCTCCCACAGGGCGAGCCACCCCGCCGCCGGCCCCGCGAGGCCCAGCGAGCGGCAGGTCTGGTGGAACCGGGCATCGAGGCCCTCCACCGCCGCCGCGACCAGGTTGGTCATGAGGGGCACCACCAGCACGAACTCCCCCAACACCACCCCGGCCGGGGTGTAGAGCAGACCCCAGGCCCCCAGCGGCCCCTGGCGCCCCAGCAGGGCGTACACGAACAGCCCCACCACGACCGTCGGCAGGGCCATCAGGGTGTTGAGGAGGAGGAGCACGCCGGACCGGCCCGGGAACCGGCCGAGCACCACGGCCACCCCCGCGGGCACGGCCACGAGGGACGCCAGGGCCGAGGCGCTCGCCGAGACCCACAGGCTCGTGCCGACCGCGGTCCAGACCTCCGGGTCCCCCGAAGCGATCAGCCGGCCGGCCGTCGTGAAGGCGTCCGCGAAAAATCCCATGCGTCCTCCGGGCAGCGGCACAAAAAAGCCCTCCCCGCGCTCGGCCGGGGAGGGCCCGTTTGCACACGACGCCTCTGCCGGTCTCCTTTCCAAGCGCGGGAGGCCGGGGCGTTTCCGCCCCGACCCGTCGGCGGCCCGCCGTGGGCCCCCTGGGGGCCGGTAGGCGATGACGACCGCTCGGAGACGTCGGCTACGATAGAGGAAGCCCCGGGAAAGGGTCAAGGAGTCCCGGGCCGGCTCACCCCAGCCAGGGGTCGTCCTCTTCGTCCGCGCCCAGGGGCTCGATCTCGTCCTCGGACTCGAGGCGGGCAAGCACGGTGTGGAGGTCGTACTTCCCCACCCGGACCCGCCCGTCCACCAGGGGGCGCACCGGCGGGGCGAACCCGCAGCGCACGTGCAGATCGAGCCGGGGGACGTCGCCGGGTTCGCTCAGGTGGAAGAGGCCGGGGCGCTCCAGAAGGTCCCGGTACACGCCCCAGATCAGGAGATGGCTGAGGCCCTGCCCCCGCGCCCGGGGCGAGACGAAGATCAGGGTATCGTCCAGCACGCCGGGATCTCCCGAGTGGGCGGCCGCGTAGAACCCCAACAGGTCGTCCGGCGCCTCGTCGGGGGCCACCGCCCGGCCCGCCACGAACCGCCCGGGGGCGAACCGCCGGGCGAAGGCGGGTTCCCCCTCCGCCAGGGCGATCCGCTCCGGGTCGTCGGGCCCCAAGGGCACGAGCGTGTAAGGTCTCCCCCGGAACCGCACCCGCCGTTCACCGCGTTCCACGGACTCCTCCGCCGCCTAGGGGTTGCCCGGACGGTTACGATAGGTGAAAGCGATCCGGGAGAAAACCTTTTTCGTTCAACAGGTTAGACCAGAAGAACCAACCGCCGGTGCTCAACCGCAGCCCCGGGCGGGCCCGCTTTTTCCGGAAACCGCGGCCCACTTCTCGCCCCGCGCCCTCGCCCCCCCAACGCAAAAAGCCCCCGCGGATCTCCCGCGGGGGCCCGGAAACCCGGTTCTGTTTCCACCTTACCGGCGACGCATCGCGCGCTCCATCTCGCGTTTGGCATCGGCCCGCTTGATGTCCTCGCGCTTGTCGTAGAGCTTCTTCCCGCGCCCGAGCCCCAGCTCCACCTTGGCGTACCCCCCCCGGAAGTACACCCGCAGGGGAACGAGGCTGTACCCCTTCTGGCGCACCTTGCCGTGGAGCCGCCGGATCTCGTAGGCGTGCAGGAGGAGTTTCTTGTCCCGGTCCGGGTCCTGCTCCTCGCGGCGGCCGTGGGGATAGGGCGAGATGTGGAGCCCCGAGATCCACGCCTCCCCGTCCTCGATCCGGGCGTAGGCATCGGTGAGGTTGGCCTTGCCCTCCCGCAGGCTTTTCACCTCGGAGCCCCGGAGCACCAGCCCGGCCTCCACCGTCTCCTCGATATGGTAGTCGCGCCGGGCCTTCTTGTTGGTGCAGACGACCTTCACGCCCTCGGCCTTCTTGGCCACGTCACGCCCTCCGAACGATCCGGGGAACCGCCGCCCCTCTCCCCGCCCAACGGGAGGCCACCAGGGCCAGGGCCATGGCGGCGAGGCCCAACGCCGCGGCTCCGGCGTCGGCCCCGATGCCCAGCCGGGGCCCCAGGGCGTTTCCCGCCACGGCGCCCACCACCAGGGCGGCCACCGGCACCAGGTACACCCAAAAGGAGGCCCGCATCACGGCCTGTTCCGGCACGGCCACCACCACCCGCTCCCCCGGCCGCACCCCCAGGGGATCGCGCACCCACACCCGCGCCTCGCGGCTTCCCCCCAGGTGGGAGCAGGCCCCCCGGGCCGCACACCCCTCGCAGGCCGCGCCCCGCTCGGTCTGCACCAGGGCGCGCCCGGCCCGCACCTCCACCACCGTTCCGGTCTCTTCGATCAAGGACCGATCCTTTTGGCTGGAAGGCTAGAAGGCTGGAAAGCTGGAAAGCTCGGGTCCCAACGATTTCCCCTTTGCGGCCTACCCTTTCCCTCGAAAAAAATCCCGCGACAGCAGGGACAGCCCCGGCCGGCCCCGGCCGTGCCCGGGGCCGGTCTCCATGCCCCGCCGACCGGTTTCCGCGCCGTTCTCGCCGCCTGGGGAATAGCCTTCTGGCCTTCCAGCCTTCCAGCGTCCCGGCCTCCCAGCCCCTCCTACTGCGGAATCCAGTCCCGGTCGGGGCCGATCCGAAGAAGCACGGCCGTGAGCAGGGCGATGGCGTGCTCCACGTCCGAGAGGCTCAGGATCTCGGAGGGGGTGTGCATGTACCGCAACGGCACCTCCACCAGGGCCGTGGCCACCCCCGCGCGGTTGAGCTGCATCACGTTGGCGTCGGTGCCGGTGGCCCGGGGCGCGGCCTCGAACTGCAGCGGAATCCCCTCGTCCCGGGCGGTCTCCACCAGGAGGTCGAAGAGCTTGGGGTTGATGTTGGCGCCCCGGGACAGGACCGGGCCCTTCCCCACCTGCACGTCGCCCACGGCCTTCTTGTCCACCCCGGGGTGGTCCGTGGCGAAGGTCACCTCCACGCAGATCCCCACGTCGGGATCGATGCCGAAAGCACTCGTGCGCGCGCCCCGCAGGCCCACCTCTTCCTGGACCGTGGACACCCCGTAGACCGAGCAGGTGAGCTCGCCCTTGCGGGCCGCGAGCCGGCGCAGGGTCTCGGCCACGATGAAGCTGCCCATCTTGTCGTCGAGCCCCCGGCTCGTCACCCGGTCGCCGACGAGCCGCTCCATCTCGAAGGCGAAGGTCACCGGGTCGCCCACGGCCACCCGCTCCTCCGCCTCCTCCCGGCTCGCCGCGCCGATGTCGATGCACAGGTCCTTGACCTTGGCCACCTTGCTGCGCTCCTCCTGCTCCAGGAGATGGATCGGCTTTCGGCCGATCACGCCGGTGACCGCCCCCTCCCGGCCGTGGACCCGCACCCGCTGGCCGGGCAGGAGATGGGCGTCGACGCCCCCGATCGGGGCGAAGTACAGGAACCCCTGGTCGTCGATGTACTGGACCATGAGGCCGATCTCGTCCACGTGGCCGGCCAGCATGACCCGGGGCCGGTCGGGGCCCTTGAGCACGCCCCAGGTGTTCCCCATCACGTCCGAGCCGATCTCGTCCACGTGGGGCCCCACGTGGGCCCGCCACACGCGCTGGGCCGGCTGCTCGAACCCCGACGGGCTCGGGGCATCGGCCAGGCGTTTGAAAAATTCGAAGACGTTGTCATCCATGGGTGACTCCTCCGGAGTTGCTGGAAGGCTAGAA
>CAZUYO010000023.1:0-18450 GCA_964624725.1 uncultured Thermodesulfobacteriota bacterium | reverse complement strand
ACCCAGGGGTGCCCGTCCCGCGGCCCCGCCGGGCCCACGCCCACGGTCCCCATCCCCAGGGCCTTGGCGGTCGCCAGGTTCTCGGGCAGGTCGTCCACCAGAATACACCGCGACGGGGCCACCGCCAGGGCCCGCAGGAGCCGCTCGTACCCGTGGGGCCGCGGTTTGGGCACGTAACCCATGAACCCGATGTCGTAGACCGCCGAGAAAAGGCGGGCGACGCCCAGGGCCTCGAGCACGCGCCGGGAGTGGTCGGCCGACCCGTTGGTGAAGATCACCCGTGTCCCCGGAAGGGCCTCGAGGCTCCGGGCCAGTTCGGGGTCGGGCCGGAGATACCGCTCCACCGGCACGTCGTGGACGTAGGCCAGATACTCCGCGGGGTCCACCCCATGGTGGGCCAGGAGCCCCCCCAGGGTCACACCGTACCGGCGCTTGTATTCGGCCCGGAGCGCCGGGATCTCGGCGGGCGGGATGCCGACCCGTTCGGCCATGAACCGCCGGATCCGCCGGTCCACCTCCCGGAACAGCCCGCAGTCGGCCGGGTAGAGGGTGTTGTCGAGGTCGAACGCCCAGACCGCGGTCACGGCTCTTCCCGTCGGGCCAGGTCGGCCCAGGTTTGGTCCCCGAACTCCCGCTCCAGGGCGGCGTGCACCCCCCGCGGCACGCCCCCGCCCTCCTCCACCCGCAACACCGACGCGAGGAGCTCGGCGACGCGGACGTGCTCGGGGCACGGCCCCGGCGCCAGGCGGGGGAGATCGTCCTGGGTCTGCACGAGCCACCCCTCCGCCAGCAGCCGGTCCAGCACCCGGCCCGCGTCGGCCGGGTCGAACCCGGTGGCGGCCACCGCCTCGCCCTCGGTGGGCCCCGGTTCCCCGGCCAGGTGACGGGCGGCCACGGGCACGAGAAACGCCAGCGCCGCCTCCAGCCGTGGCACCCACAGCTCGTGGCGCGAGCGCAGGTAGCGTCCCCGGCCGGGCAGGTGGTGCACGAAGGCGAGCTCGGCCCCCCAGAGCACGATGCACCAACTGAAGTAGAGCCACACGAACAAGAGCGGCAGCTGGGCCATGGCCCCGTAGATCGCGTTGTATTTGGCCACCCCGATCTGGAACTCGATGTACGCCCACTCGGCCACCTGCCACATGCTCCCGGCCACCACCCCCCCCAGAGCGGCCGACCGGATCGGGACCTTGCGGTTCGGAAGAATCACGTAGAGGGCCGTAAACGCGAGCCACACGGCCACGAACGGCAGGAGCCGGAGCCCGCTTCGCAACACCGGGCCGAACAGCCGCAGTCGTTCGATCACCGCGGGGCTTTGGAGGCTCGTGGTGAGGCTGATCGATGCAAACAGGAGCACGGGCCCCAGGACCAGCATGGAGAGATAGTCCGCCACCTTCCGCACGGGCGGCCGGCCCCGGCGCACCTGCCAGATGTCGTTGAGGCTGAGCTCCACGTTCCCGATCACCGCGACGGCGGCCAGGATCAGGGTCACCAACCCCACCGCCCCGAGGGAGCCCACCTTGGTGCGCTCCACGTACTCGATGATCCGGGTGGCCACCTCGGGGTTCCCCGCGGCCAGATGCTGGACGATGAGGGGCTCCAGGCGCCGTTGCACGCCCAGGCCCTTGAGCACCGAGAACGCCAGGGCCAACAGCGGCACCAGGCTCAGCAGGGTGGAATAGGTGAGCGCCGAGGCCCGCAGAAATCCGCGGTCGGCCCGGAACTTCCAGCCCGTGATGAGCACGGTGCGTACGACCGAGGCGAACCGGCCCGTACCCGCCGAGTCCCACAGGAACGCCTCGAGGCGCTCGGCCAGGCTCGGCCGCCGGTTCTCGGGTGCCGGCCTTCGCACGGGCCCTACCCTCCCTTCCCCAGCCTCTCGAGCACCTTGCGGCGCCGCTCGGTGGCCTCGGGGGAGGTCCACCAGTCCAGGAACGCGGTACCGGCGTCGCGATCCGCCTCCTCCATGCGGGCGGCGAGCGGGGCCCTCAGGGCCTCCCGCAGGGCCGCCAGCGCCCGGGGCGGCTTGGCCGCGAGCGCCGCGGCCTCCTCCCGGGCGGCGGCCAGCACCTCGCCGGCCGGCACGAGGCGGTGGGCGATGCCGCGCTCGAAGGCCTCGTTGGGCCGGAGCACCCGGCCCATGGCGGCCAACTCGTACGCCGTGCGGGCGTCCCCCTCCTCCTTGAGCATCTCCATCACCCCGCCCGGGAGGGGAAGCCCCAGGTCCACCTCGGTGAGGCCGAACCCCCATTCCCCGGTTCCGAACACCCGGCGCTCACACGCCAGGGCCAGGATGGCCCCGCCCGCGAGCGCGTGTCCCCCCACGGCCGCAACCACGGGCACCCGGGCCCAGGCGACCTTCCGGTACAGGAGCGCAAAGGTTCCGAAAAACCGCGCAAACGCCTCGGGTGGGAGGGCGTCGAGGGCCCGCAGATCAAACCCCGCCGAGAAGGCCCGATCCTGGGCGCTCGCGAGCACCACGGCCCGGGCGCGGGGGTCCGACCAGGCCTCCTCCAGGCCCCTTTGGATCGCCTCCAGAAACTCCGGCGAAAGGGCGTTCACCTTGGGACGGTCCAGGAATACCGTGACAACGCCCCCGTCGCGTTCGATGCGGATCATCGGGTCTCCTTTCTTGACTTCGGTCGTCGGTCTGCGGTCGTCGGTCCGCGGTTCACCGCGTCCCGAGCAGGGCCAGGAACTCGTCTTCCGTCAGCGTCCTCACCCCCAACCGCCGGGCCTTCTCGGCCTTGGACCCCGGGTCGGCGCCCACCACCACGTAGTCGGTCTTCTTGGAAACCGAGCCCGACACCTTGCCCCCCAGGGCCTCGACCCGCGATTTCGCTTCCTCGCGGGTCATGGCCTCCAGGGTGCCCGTAAAGACGAAGGTCTTGCCGGCCAACGGCCCCTGCGGCGGCCCCCTCCGGACCGGGGCCGGCGTCACCCCGGACTCCAGCAACTTCCGGATGGTCTCCCGGTTCCGGGACTCCGAGAAAAACGAGCGGATGCTCGCCGCCACCTCGGGCCCCACGTCGGGGACCGCCAGGAGCTCCTCCTCCGGGGCGTCCATGAGGGCCTCCAGGGTGCCGAACCGCTCGGCCAGGGCCCGGGCCGTGGCCTCCCCCACGTGGCGGATTCCCAGGGCGTACACGAATCTGGCGAGGTCCCGCTTCCGGGCGCGGTCGATCGCCTCCACGAGGTTTCGGGCGCTTTTCTCCCCCATGCGCTCCAGGGGCACGAGGTCCTCCACCCGCAGCCGGAACAGGTCCGAGAGGTCGCGCACCAGCCCCCGGTCCACCAACTGGTCCACGAGCTTCGTCCCGAGCCCGTCGATGTCCATGGCCCGCCGGGAGGCGAAGTGCCGGATGCGGCCCTTGATCTGGGCGGGGCAGCTCAGCCCGCTGCACCGGGGGATCACCTCCCCGGGGGGGCGCTCGATGTGGGCCCCGCACACCGGGCACCGCTCGGGCATCACGAAGACCCGCTCCCGCCCGGTGCGCCGCTCGGGGATCGGCCGGACCACCTCCGGGATCACGTCGCCGGCCCGCTGCACCACCACCCAGTCCCCGATCCGCACGTCCTTGCGGGCGATCTCGTCGGGGTTGTGCAGGGTGGCCCGGCTCACCGTGACCCCTCCCACGTTCACGGGCTCGAGCACCGCCACCGGGGTGACGGCCCCGGTGCGGCCCACGCTGGGGACGATGTCGAGAAGCCGGGTCACCGCCTGCCGGGGCCGGAACTTGTAGGCAACCGCCCAACGGGGCGCCCGGGCCTTGGTGCCCAGCCGCTCCTGGAGCCCGAAGTCGTCGACCTTGACCACGCAACCGTCGATCTCGTAGGGGAACTCGTCCCGACGGGCCTCGGTGTGGCGGCAGAACTCCACCGCCTCCTCGATGCCTCGGGCCCTGCGGCGGTGCTCGGTCACCCGGAACCCCCAGCCGGCCAGGCGCTCCATGAGCTCCCAGTGGGTCGCCACGGCCACCCCCTCGAGGCGCCCGGCTCCGTAGGCGAAAAACTCCAGCGGGCGGCGGGCCGTGATCGAGCTGTCGAGCTGGCGCACCGAGCCGGCGGCCGCGTTTCGCGGGTTCGCGAAGGGCGCAAGCCCGGCCTCCTCCTGCTCCCGGTTCAGGCGCCGGAACGCCTCGACGGGCATGACCACCTCGCCCCGCACGTCCACCAACCTCGGAACGCCATCGCCGAGGAGCCGAAGCGGCACCGTCCGCACGGTGCGCAGGTTCGCGGTGACGTCCTCCCCCACGAACCCGTCGCCCCGGGTGGCGCCGCGAACCAGCACACCGTCCTCGTACGTGAGCTCCACGGCGAGCCCGTCGAACTTGGGCTCGCAGGCGTAGACGAGGGGATCCTCCGTTCCGAGGAACCTCCGAACCCGGGCGTCGAACTCGCGCAACTCCGCCTCGTCCATGGCGTTTTCGAGGCTGAGCATCGGCACGGCGTGGGGGGCCGGCACGAAGGCGTCCAACGGGGGCGCCCCCACCCGCTGGGTGGGCGAATCGGGGGTCACGAGCTCCGGGTACTGGCGCTCCAGGGCCTGGAGTTCCCGGAACAGGCGGTCGTACTCCTCGTCGGGGATCTCGGGCGCGTCGAGTACGTAGTACCGGTAGTTGTGGTAGTGCAGGAGCCGGCGCAACTCCTCGGCGCGGCGGCGCACGGGGTCGGGAACCATGTTGCACCCTTTCATAGGGCTTCCTGCTGGGCGGCCTGGCGGCTGGGCGGCTGAACCCCCGCGGAATCGCGGCGTTGCTGCCCGCCCCAAGCTGCGGGAGGCACGTCTGCCCCGGGTCGAACCCGGAATCCGATCCCTCTCCCAGCACGGGTATGGATGCGGCGGAACGGTACGGATGGCGGGATTCTAGCGGGCGGGGGCGGGGGGCGCCAGTGCCCGGGGCGTCACGCGGAGCGGGAGGCTTCGCCCCCGTGGGGTTCGTCGGCGGGGAAGAGCTTCGAGATCGCCTCTCGGTGTTCCGCGGGCACGCGCAGAAACTCCACCCCCACCTCGTAGCGGCCGGGCGACAGGGACCGCTCGTACACGATGCGACCGAGGGCGCGGACCGGCTGGGCCGCCGAGGGGAGCTTGATCCAGAGCTCCACCAGCCGCCCGATGCCCAGGGGCTCGTCGCTTTCGAACCCGCACCCCCCGAGCCCGATGACCCGGGTCTTGGTGAACCCCTCGGTCACGGGATTGCGGTCGCACCGCACGAGGGTCGCGCCCTCGATGGCCGCCCTGGGGTACCGGCGCTGAATGGGGTAGAGCTTGGTCATGGCATTCCCAAAACCGGGGCCGGTGCGGGGAGGCCGCCCCCCGGCGTCGGCCGGTCACTCCGCCGCGGCCTCCTCTTCCTCTTCGCCCTCTTCGCCGTCTTCGTCCTCGGAGTCCTCGTCGGCCGCCTCTTCCTCTCCCTCTTCCTCGGCTTCTTCCCCCTCCTCCTCTTCCTCGTCCTCCCCCGCCCCGGGCCAGAGCTCCCGCACCTTCTCGGCCAGCTTCGCGGGGTTCACGGGTTTTACGAAGAAGCCGTGGATGCCCAGGCGGGCCAACTCCACCACGTGCTCCCGGGTGCCCTCTCCGCTCACCACGATCACCGGGGTCTCCTGGCCCAGCCGCCGGTCGTGCTGCCGGATGATGCGAAGCAGCGTCACCCCGTCCACCTCGGGGAGCCCCAGATCGAGGATCACCACCGCCGGCTGCTGCTCGAAGAAGAGCCGCAGGGCCTCCGCCGCATCCTCGGCCTCGATCGCGGGCAGGGGGGCGAGCCCCTTGACCAGCATGAGCCGGTTGACCCGGACGTCGTCCACCACGAGAACGGCTGACACCTTACCCTCCTTTGGCAAGATCCGCCAGGAGCCGCGCGAGCTCGTCCCGGTCGAAGGGCTTGTGGACCGGGGCGTCGGCCCCCGCGGCCAGCCCCGCCTCCCGGTTCTCCTCGCCCTCCCGCGGGCACGCGAACCAGATGGGGCCCGAGAACCCCTGGGCCCGGGCCATGCGGATGAGGTCCTCGCCCCCGAGGTCGGGCATGACCCAATCCGTCACCAGGACATCGGGGGGATCGAGGGTGAGGGCCTCCAGGGCCGGTAGCCCCCCGTCCACCGCGGTCACCTCGCACCCCAGGTCGGAGAGGATCTTCGTCGCGACCCTCCGAGAGATGGCGTCGTCGTCCGCCACGAGCACCCTCATCCGGCGCGCTCCTTCCAGTACCGCCGCAGGCGGTCGGCCTCCCGCTCCACGGCCGCCACGTCCTCCGGGGCGCCCTCCGACCCCTCGGCCGCCTCGGCGGCATCGGCCAAGGCCTCGGCCCCGACGTTGCGCGCGGCCCCCTTGATCCGGTGGGCCGCGGCCCGGGCCTGCGGGCCGGGGGGGGCCCCCGCCAGGTCCCGGACGTAGCCTTCCAGGTCCACCAGAAAACACCCCACGAGCTCCTCCAGGAACTCCGCGTCTCCCCCCACCCGGGCCAGCGCCCCCTCCCAATCCAACACGAGTCCTCGGTCCACGACGGTCCTCCGCGCCCCCCAACCGGGTTTCACGACACCGTCCTCTGATCGGCCCGGGCGCCCGGGGCCTTGAGATCGGGGGGGTCAGGCCCGTCCCGCCGGCCGGAGCAGGCACACCACCCACCGCTCCTCGCCGACCTCAATCACCCCCTGGTTGGACACGCTGTCCAGGAGCTTCCCTTCCCGGTTCCGGACCCTGTGGCGCAGCGACGAGGGAGCCCCCGGCTCCAGCCGTTCCCACTCCCGTTTCATGGCGGAGAACGGATGGGTCGCATCGAGATCGTCCCACCCCTTGCCGACCAGGTCCTCGCGGCCGTACCCGAGCCAGCGACAGGCCGCCTCGTTGGCCTCTTGCACCGTCCCTTCGGGATCGAACAGCAGCAGGGGATCGGCCGATTGCTGGACCACCTGGTCGAGAAACTCCCGCTCCGCTTCCAGGCGGTCCCGGCTCCGTTCCACCTCCCGCAGGTACAACGCCCGCTGTTCGTCGTATCGTCGGGCCTCGATCCCGAGCCACAAGACCAGCACAAGACATGCCCCCCCGAGGGCCAGGTGGGTGGAAACCAGCCGCTCCTGGGCATCCCGGAGTCCGTCGAACACCGCCTGTTCCACCCCCTGGACGGCGGCCTGGAACCCCTCGAACACCCGGTCGTAGCGGTGGTCCAACGACGAACCGGCCGCCTCGCCGACCACGAACCGTTCCACCGTGAGATCCCGGAGGGCTCCCAGGGCCGCCGCCGCCCCCTCGAGCCGGCGCCGCGCCTCGCCGGAAGGGGCCGGGAGGTAGGCCACCCCTTCCAGGGTCCGCCCCTGGCGCGCCGCCTCCAGGTACGCGCCGGCTCGTTCCAACCCGTTCCACACCCGGTCGATCGTGGCTTCCGGGTCCCCCGCCAGCAACTCCTCCAACTCGCGGTGGGATCCCGCGGCGTGCACCGCGGCCCGGGACAGGGCGTGCATCGTCGGGGCGTACAGGGCGCTGATCCGGAGGCCCTGGGAGAGGACGGTAACAACGAGAACCCCGAAGCCCACCGCGGCCGCCCCCAAGAGCAGGTACACCCGCCGGCGGGCCGCAAACGTTCCCGGGTGGGCGGGCGCCGGCCGGGCCGGCGCCCGGCCCCAGAGCCGGCCCTGGACCCTGGCAAACAGGATCGCCCCGGTGGCCAGGAGGAAGAGGAATGCGCTCCCCAGGAAGACGAGGCGGGTCCTGCCCAGGGTCCCACCGCCGTAATGGGCCTCGAAGGTCACGAAATCCCAGAAGGCGAGCGGCGCCTCCCAGCCGCGCTCCCTGAAGTACCCGGACACGAGGTCCCGTACCCGGCCGAACCGGCCGAGTCCGAGGAACAGCCCGCTCACGACCTGGATCGCGGCGAGCGGAAGCACCGCGATGCCCACCCATCGGTGCCACCTGCGCAGTTTGCGTTCGTCCATCCGTGTCTCCTCCCAGGTCTCGTCCCTCCGGGGAGGATAGCGGGAACGAAGCGCGTGGCAACAGGGAGGGGCCCGCGTCGATCGCCGGACTACGGGGTCAAGGTCACGTAGTACGCGGTCCGGCCCCGTTGGACCACCAGGACCACGGTTTCGCGCTGGCTCGCGGCGAGCAGGGCCTCCCGGAACGCGTCGAGCCCGTCCACCGGGCGGTCGTTGATCTGCCGGAGCACGTCGCCGGGCTCGATGCCCGCCCGGGCGGCCGCCGACCCCGGGGTGACCTTTGTCACCACGAGTCCCCGGTCGGTGAACAGCCCGTACCGGCGGGCCAAAGCGCGGGAGTTCGGCACCACCTCGACGCCCAGCCACTCCCGCCCCAAAAACTCCACATACGCCTCGGGGATCTCCCGAGCCTCCACCACCACCTGACGGTCCTCACCCCGTCGGACGATGTCCAGCCGGATCCGACTGCCCGCGGTGTAGCCGGCCAACCGCTGGAAGAAGGTCTCCCGGTCCTCCACCGAGCGCCCGTCCACGCCGACGATCACGTCGCCCCGCGTGAGCCCCGCCTCGGCCGCCGGGCTGCCCTCGAACACCCGGGTGATGACCACGCCCTGGCTGACCCCGAAATACCGGGCCAGGTCGGGCGTGAGGTCCTGCACATGCACCCCCAGCCAGGCCCGGTGCACGGTGCCGTACTCCAGGAGGTTCTCGACGATGCGGCGGGCCTTGTCGATGGGAATCGCGAACCCGATCCCCTGGGCCTTCTGGTAGATGGCCGTGTTCACGCCGATGAGTTCCCCGAGGATGTTCAAAAGCGGCCCGCCCGAGTTCCCGGGGTTGATCGAGGCGTCGGTCTGGATGAAGTCGGTGTAGACCCGGTCGTTGTCGCCCCGGATCGTTCGGTTCACCGCGCTCACCACCCCGGTGGTGACGGTGTGGGAGAGCCCGAAGGGGTTCCCGATGGCGATCACGGTCTCCCCGATCATGAGGTCCTCCGAGGTCCCCATCGCAAGGAACGGGAGATCCCCTTCGGCCTCCACCCGGAGTACGGCCACGTCGGTCTGCCCGTCGGCCCCCACGAGCCGGGCCTCGTAGGTTTCCCCGTTCGCCCGGGTCACGGTGATCCGGCTCGCGTTGGCGATGACGTGCTCGTTGGTGAGGATCGTGCCGTCGGCCGCGATGATCACCCCCGATCCCAGGCTCCGGGTTTTCCGGGCGGTTTCGGGAAGCGCGCCGAAAAAGTCCCGGAAGAACTCCTCGAAGAACGGGTTCAGGCCGGCAAAGGGGCTTCCCCGGGTCACGATCTCGGTGGAGATGTTCACCACCGCGGGGCTCGCCTTGCGCACGGCCCGCACCACCGGGGTTTCCCGCGGGTTCGCCGCCCACGAGACGGCGGAAAGAAACGCCACAAAAACTCCCAACGCGCCGAAACCAACCTTTCGCAACGTGGATTCCTCCCTCGCCAGGCCTTCGGTCACCGGCCTCCGGTCGGCGGGTCTTCGCTTCCGGCCGGTGACGGGAAAAGGGGTCATGCCTCCGTGTTCTCCGCGTCCTCCGTGGTACCTTTCTCTGGCAGCTTCGGTCCACGGCCGCCGGTCTTGCGGTCGCCGGTGGCTTGGCCCGCACCCCGGCGGCCCGCCACGCACTAAAACCAACGAAAGTATTGTCAGATCCCCGGCGTTGCAACGGAAACCGGCGGGTGGGGGGCTGGTGGAGAGCCGGGTGCGGCCCCTTACCTCGCCGCGCCATCACCACGCCCGGATCGCTTTGAAAGATCCGGAACGTCCGCCACCGCCGCCCCGAGCTGCCGAGCCGACAACGGCATGGAACGGCGCGGCGATCGGGTGCCGCACTCGCGCCCGGCCGGAACCAGCCCCCCACCCGCCCCCAGGCAATACTTTTGAAGGTGTTAGTAACCGCACCTCGAACGCAGCGTGTTGTGGCGAGCAGGCCGCCTCCCAGCCCACCGGAGCTCTTCGCCGCGGGCCCACCGTCGTCCCGCAGCCCCGAGCTCCGGACCGTATCACCGGTTCGGACGGGGGGCAACGCCGTTGCAACGAGGCCGGTGTTTTGCGTAGTGTAGGGATCTTTCGGGGGATTTCCGGAGACGGGCCCGAGGGCCCTGTATCGCGCCCCCCATCGTCGACCCGCCCCAGTGCCCGAGGTCCAGGGATGCGCATCTTCCTTTGCCAGATGAACGCCACCGTGGGGGACATCGAGGGAAACGCCCGAAAGGTCCGGGAGGGGATCGAACACGCCCGGCGCCTGGGGGCCGATCTCGCCGTGTTCCCGGAGTGCGCCCTGGTGGGGTATCCCGCGGAGGATCTCCTGTTCAAGCCCTCCTTCGTGGACGAGAACCTGAGGGCCCTGGAGGAACTCGCCGAGGCCTCCCGGGGGCTCTGCGCCGTGGTGGGGTTTGTCCATCGGGAGGACGACCTCTACAACGCGGCGGCCGTGCTCCACAACGGGGAACTCCGGGCCGTGGTCAAAAAGTGCATCCTCCCCAACTACGGGGTGTTCGACGAGCACCGCTACTTCCAGCGGGGCGACGAGACCCGGGTGTTCCGCCTGGACGGATGCGCCTTCGGGGTGACCATCTGCGAGGACATGTGGTACCCGGGCGGCCCGGCCCGCACCCAGGCCCTCGCGGGCGGCGCCCAACTCCTCGTGAACATCTCGGCCTCGCCCTACCACGCCGGAAAGGTGCAGTTCCGGGAGACCATGCTCTCCACCCGCGCCTCGGACAACGCGGCCGCGGTCGCGTTTTGCAACCTCGTGGGGGGCCAGGACGAGCTCGTGTTCGACGGGAACTCGCTCGTGCTCTCCCCCCGGGGGAACGTGATCGCCCGGGGCCTGCCGTTCGAGGAGGACTACCTCGTCGTCGACCTCGACCCGGCCGAGGTTCTGAGCCAGCGCCTCCGGGATCCCCGGCGCCGGGTGGCCGTGCGCCGGGAGTCCTCGGCCGTTCCGCTTGCGGGCGTGGAGGAACTTCCCCCGCTGCCGCCGGCGGCGAAACCGTCCCTCCCCCACCGGACCCTCGAGCTTCCGGGGCCGGAGGAGGAGATTTACCGCGCCCTCGTCCTGGGCTGCCGCGACTACGTGGAGAAAAACGGGTTCCGAGGGGTGGTGCTCGGGCTGAGCGGCGGCATCGATTCGGCGCTCACGGCGTCGGTGGCCGTGGACGCCCTGGGGGCGGACCGGGTGGTGGGGGTGACCATGCCGAGCCCGTTCTCCAGCGCCGGGAGCGTCGAGGACAGCCGGGCGCTGGCCGAGAACCTGGGGATCCGGTTCCTCCAGATCCCCATCGGGCGGGTGTTCGACGCGTTTCTCGAAACCCTGGCGCCCGCCTTCGAGGGCCGGGAATCCGACGTCACCGAGGAGAACATCCAGGCCCGCATCCGCGGGACGCTTCTCATGGCGCTCTCCAACAAGTTCGGGTGGCTGGTGCTGAGCACCGGGAACAAGAGCGAGACCTCGGTGGGCTACTGCACCCTGTACGGCGACATGGCCGGCGGGTTCGCCGTGCTCAAGGACGTGACGAAGACCTGGGTGTACCGCCTCGCCCGGTGGCGCAACGCCGAGGCCCGCCGGCCCTGGATCCCGCAGGCCATCCTCACGAAGGAACCCAGCGCCGAACTGCGGCCCGGGCAGAAGGACACCGACTCCCTCCCGCCCTATGACCTCCTGGACCCGATCCTCCAGGCCTATGTGGAGGACGACCGGCCCGTGGAAAGCCTGGAGGCCGCGTTCGGGCCCGAGGTCGTGCGCAAGGTGGTCGCCCTGGTGGACCGGAACGAGTACAAGCGCCGACAGGCCCCGCCGGGCGTGAAGATCACCCCCAGGGCGTTCGGCAAGGACCGTCGGTTCCCCATCACCAACCGGTTTCGTCCGCGGCCCGAGGGGCCCGGAACCTGACGGCGGCCATGTCCTCGTTGGTGCGTCGGAAACGGCAACGGCCGGGGTGGGAGAAGACCACGCGGTACCTCTACTACCGGTGCGTGCGCCTCCACGGGAAGCCCCGGGAGGTGGCGTTCGGGATGGCCCTGGGGCTCCTGGTGGGGTTCTCGCCGACCATGGGCTTCCAGATGGTGATCGCGGTGGCGTTGGCCGCCCTGCTGGGCCAGAACAAGCTCGCCGCGGCCCTGGGGGTCTGGATCACCAACCCCGTGTCCGCCCCGGCCATCTACTCCCTCACCTACTCGGTGGGCGCGTGGATCCTTGGGATGCCGCTCCGGCCCCCCGAGGGGTTCTGGCGCGCGCTGACCGACGTCGGAAACCTGACGCACCACATTTTCGGTCCCCTCTGGGTCGGGGGCTTCGTGGTGGGGATTCCCGTGGCCGCCCTCGGGTGGTGGATCACCTACGAGGCGGTGATCGCGTACCGCCTCAAGGTGAAACACCGCAAGGCGAACCGGTTGCACAAATGGAAGTGGAGCCCGCACCACGGTTGGTACCGGGAGTCCCTCGTCTCCCCGGGCCCCGACGCCCCCGAGGGCTCCGACTTCGAAGACTCGGTGAGCGGAGGCGGCCATGGATGAGCGAGAACGGGCGGCAGAGATCGACCGGATCCTCCGGGAACGGTACCCGGAGACCACCGCGCTTCGGTTTCGCGACCCCTTCACCCTGCTCGTGGCGGCGATCCTCGCGGCCCAGTGCACGGACGAGCGGGTGAACCGGGTCACGGAGACCCTGTTCGACCGCTTTCCCACCCCCGAGGCGTTCGCGACCGCCCCCCTCGAGGAGATCGAGGCCGCGATCCGGCCCACGGGGTACTACCGGCAGAAGGCCCGCACCCTCCAGACCTGCTGCCGGGAGATCGTGGAGCGGTGGGGCGGCCGGGTCCCCGAGACCGTGGAGGACCTCACCACCCTGCCCGGCGTGGGCCGGAAGACGGCGAACCTGGTCCTGGGCAACAGCCTGGGGGTGCCGGGGGTGTTCGTGGACACCCACGTAAAGCGCGTAAGCCACCGGCTCGGGCTTACGCGCCACACCCAGCCCGACCGGATCGAGCGGGACCTGGAAGCCCTCCTGCCCCAGGAGCGCTGGGTCGCGTTTTCGAACCTGCTGACCTATCTCGGCCGGGAGTTCTGCACGGCGAGAAAGCCGAACTGCGACCCCTGCCCCGTGGCCCGGCTGTGCCCCAAGGTGGGGGTGGCATGACCCGGAGCGGACCGGCCGCGCCCCGGGTCGCGGTGGTGGGTCTGGGGGCCCTGGGAAGCACGTTCGCCGCGATCTACGAGCGGGCCGGGTGCCGGGTGGTGGGGGTCGAGAAGGACCCCGCCCGGCTGGGGGAACTCCGGGAGGCGCAGCGGCCGGTGGTGTTCCCCGACGGCCGGGAACACGTTCTCGGCGCCGCCCTGTCGGGGTACCCTCTCGAACCGGAAGAGCCGGCGGACGTCGTTCAGGTGTGCGTGAAGGGGTACGACACCGCGGCCGCGGCCGAGGACATCGCCCCCCTGGTGGCCCCCGACACCGTGATCCTCTCGGTGCAAAACGGCCTCGGGAACCTGGAGACCCTGGCCGCCCGGTGGGGGGCGGAGCGGGTCGTGGGGGGCATCACGGCCCACAGCGCGGAACGCCGGCCCGACGGCACGGTGCGGTACCGGGGCGGCAAGGGGCCGCTCCTCACTATCGGCCCGTTTCGCCCCCCGGCAAGCCCGCCGGTGCGCCGGACCGTGGGGTCGTTGGCCCGGGTGCTCGAACGGGCCGGCGAGCGGGTGGAGATCGTCGACGACGTCGAGCCCGTCCGCTGGAAAAAGCTGATCGCCAACGTGGCCACGAACCCGGTGGCCGCCCTCACCGGCCGCACCGGCCGCCAGATGCTGGAGAGCCCCTCGATCTGCCGTCTGATCGACCTCCTGGCCGAGGAGGCGGCCCGGGTGGCCCGGGCCCGGGGCCTCGGGTTTCCCGAACTCGATGACCCCGGCGGGTTCAGCCGCTGGGCCCTGGAGGGGGTGGGAGACAACCGGATCTCCATGCTCCAGGACGTGGAGGCCGGGCGTCCCACGGAGATCGGCACCCTGAACGAGGCCGTGGCGGCCGAGGGGGAACGGCTCGGCGTGCCGTGCCCGGCCCACCGGGCGGTCTCGCTCCTGGTGCGGTCCCTGGAGGAGCGGCTCCGCGGCCCCTGCGGGTGACCCCCGGCCCCCTGGCGCCGGCAGCCGGGGTCGGGCACAATCGGCGGCCATGCGCGCCCCGCGACCGACCCCACCCCTCTGGGCCACCCTGCTCGTGGCCGTGGCCGCCCGGACCGTCATCAACACGGCCCGGCGGCTTCCCTACCCCTTCGCCCCGGACCTGGCCCGGCACCTGGGGGTGTCGCTCGCCGGGGTCACCGCGCTCATCGCCGCCTCGCAGCTCGTTTCGCTGCTCGGCCCGTTGGGGGCGCCCCTGGCCGACCGGCGGGGCCCGCGGGCGCTCCTGCTGGCGGGCGCGGGGCTCACGGCCCTGGGGATGGCCGGCGCGGCCCTCGTGGGAGGGTACGCGGCCGTGGCGGCCGGGGTGATTCTCGCGTCGTTCGGCAAGGCGCTGTTCGACCCGGCGATCCAGGCCCACGTGGGAAACCGCGTGGCCCTGGCCTACCGGGGCCGCGCCGTGGGGTTCGTGGAGACCGCCTGGGCGGGGGCCACCTTGGTGGGGATCCCCGCGGTGGGCTGGGTGGCGGCGGGCGCCGGGTGGCCCTGGGCGTTCGGCGCCCTGGCCGCCCTGGCGGCGGCCGGGGCGGCCGGGCTGGCCTGGGCCTTTCCCGACCCCGGCCCCTCGGCCGGCCGGCCGGTCGGGCGCGCCTGGGCCGAGGTGATCCGGAACCGGCAAGCCCGGGGAATGCTGGCGTTCGGGTTCCTGCTGAGCCTCGCCAACGACAACCTGTTCGTGGTCTACGGCGCGATGCTGGAGGAGCGCTTTGGGCTCGGGCTTGCGGCCTTGGGGGCCAGCACCGTCGCCGTGGGGCTCGCCGAACTGGCGGGAGAGGGGCTCACGGCCGCCCTCTCGGACCGGATCGGGCTTACGCGGGCGCTCGGCTGGGGCACCGTCCTGGCCACGGCGGCCTACGGCCTGCTGCCCCTGTCGATGGGCTCGGTCGGCCTGGCCCTCGGGGCCGTGTTCGGCCTGTTCCTGTGCTTCGAGTTCACGGTGGTCACCTCGTTTTCCGTGTGCACCGAGATCGCCCCCCGGAGCCGGGCCACCCTTCTGAGCGCCTATTTCGCCGTGCTCGGCCTGGGGCGCATGACGGGGGCTCTGCTGGGCGCGCCCGTCTGGGCCTGGGGCGGGGAGGCGGCCACCGCCGGACTTTCGGCCCTGGCTACGGCGCTGGCCGGGGCGGCCCTGTGGGGGACGAGGGTCCGCGTGCCCGCGCAGCGCCGCGGCGTCGTCTGACCGGCACCGCGTTCCGGGCGAACGAGAGGAGGGTCCCCGTGTGCACGCTGCACCTCTGGTTTCAGACGTTTCCGGGGCTGCCGGTGGTGTTCGCCGGAAACCGCGACGAGAACCTGGACCGGGCCTGGGATCCCCCGACGGTGCTCGTGGAACACCCCCGGATCCTGGGGCCCCGGGACCGGGTGGCCGGGGGCACCTGGCTCGGGGTGAACCTCGACGCCGGCCTCCTCGTCACCCTGGCGAACCACGAGGGCACCCTGGCCCGGGGCCCCAGCGCCTGCAGCCGGGGCACCGTGGTCCTGGAAACCCTGCGCCACGCCTCGGCCGACGAGGCCCGTCGGTTCGCCGAGTGGGTGGCGCCGGCCTGCAAGTCGTACACGCTCCTGATCGCCGACGCCGAGCGCGCCTTCGTGGTGGACCACTCGCCCGGCAACACCCTGACCTATCGGCTGCTTCCCGGGTGCCACGTGATCACCAACGCCCGGTTTCGGGACCCCGACGACCCGAAGGCCCGCCGGTGCCTTCGCCGCATGGAGGACCTCGCGGCCCGGGGGGACCCGTCGCCCGCGGCCCTGTTCTCGTTTCTCTCGGACCACGACACGGACGCCCCCGGGGCGACCCCGCTGTGCATCCATCCGGAGCCGGGGTCCCGGTTCGGCACCTCGTCGGCGAGCGTGGTGCACCTGGAGGCCTCCGGCCGGCTTGCGGGATTCTGGTTCGCCGCCGGCCCGCCGTGCCGCGCCGGGTGGGCCGAGGTGGTCGGGCCACCGGGGGAGACGCCCCCGGGCGGTTGACACCCGCCGGCCGAACCTGTTATCTCCCCCCGCCATGACAGACCGACACACGCTCCCCTTGCATGGTTGGTGGCGCTGGCGGACCCGGGACCCGCGGGGCCGGCCGGCGTGATGCGTCGATCTTCGGGCCGCGGGACGACCCCCGCGGCCGGGCCAGACGGGCCGCGGGCTCCCCGGGCGGAGAACGCGGCCCGCTTCATTTGTGGAACACGCCATCCTTTCCCGCCGACGATCGAGGAGGTTCAACGATGAAACGCGTGCTCTCTGGGATCCAGCCCTCCGGAGCGCTCCACATCGGCAACTACTTCGGCATGATGCGAAAGATGATCGCCTACCAAAACGAGGCCGATCTCTTCTGCTTCATCGCCAACTACCACGCCATGACCTCGGTCGCGGACGGGGCGGCCCTGGCCCAGGGAACCCGGGACGCCGCGGCCGCGTTCCTGGCCCTGGGGCTCGACCCCGAAAAGGCCACGTTCTGGGTCCAGTCCGACGTCGTGGAGGTCCAGGAACTCACTTGGGTCCTCTCGACCCTCACCCCGATGGGTCTTCTGGAACGGTGCCATTCGTACAAGGACAAGGTGGCCAAGGGGCTTCAGCCGAACCACGGGCTGTTCGCCTACCCCGTGCTCATGGCCGCGGACATCCTCCTCTACCAGTCCCACCTGGTTCCGGTGGGCAAGGACCAGAAGCAGCACCTCGAGGTCACCCGGGACCTGGCCCAGAAGTTCAACCACACCTTTGGGGAGACCTTCGTGATTCCCGAGGCGGAGATCGACGACGAGGTCGCCGTGATCCCCGGAACCGACGGCCGCAAGATGTCCAAATCGTATGGGAACACCATCGACATCTTCACCGACCGGGCCACCCTCAAGAAACGGGTCATGTCCATCGTGACCGATGCCACCCCGATCGAGGCCCCCAAGGACCCCGACAAATGCAACCTGTTCGCGATCTACCGCCTGTTCCTGGACAAACCCGGGGTGGAGGCCCTGCGGGAGCGCTACCTGGCGGGCGGACTCAAGTACTCCGACGTCAAAAAGGAGTTGATCGACGTGATCTGGGAGTACTTCGCCCCCCACCGGGCCCGGTTCGAGGAACTGCGGGCGCGGCCCGACGACCTCAACGACATCCTGCGCGAGGGGGCGCGCAAAGCGCGGGAGGTGGCCCGGGAGACGATGGAGGTGGTCCGGCGGAAAACGGGGTTGGCGTACGCGGAATAGAATATTTCAAACTTCTTTTGACAAAACCAAACGATCGGGATATAAAGCCCGTCGGCGCTCGCCGGCCTCCCGTGGGGCGCCCGAGCCTACGGACCCCGCGGTGCCATGCGAATCGCGCGGACCGGGGTGGACCCCCCGGCCGTTTTTCCCCCGGAAAAGGAGGTGCCCCATGCGTCGGATCCTCGTCACGCTCGTTGCCTGCACCCTTCTCGCGCCCGCGGCCTGGGCCAAGCCGATCCGGATCGGCATCACCCAGATCGTGGAGCACCCGGCCCTCGACGCGAACCGTCAGGGGGCGATCGACCGGCTCAAGGAACTCGGGTACGAAGAGGGCAAGGACGTCGTCTACGACATCCAGATCGCCCAGGGGAACCCGGCCACGGCCAACCTGATCGCCAAGAAGTTCGTGGGCGAGGGCGTGGACCTCATCCTCGCCATCGCCACCCCCACGGCGGTGGCCGCGGCCAAGGCCACCCGGGAGATCCCCATCGTGATCTCGGCCATCACCGATCCCGTCGGGGCCAAGCTGGTGGAATCCCTGGAGCGCCCCGGCCGCAACGTCACCGGCACCACCGACCTGTCGCCCGTGGCCGAGCAACTCAAGCTGTTCCGGACCGTGGCCCCCAAGGCCAAGCGGATCGGGGTGATCTACAACGCCGGCGAGCCCAACTCCGTGACCCTGGTGAACCTGGCCAAGAAGGCCGGGGCCGAGCTGGGCTACGAGATCGTCGAGGCCACGGTGGCCAACTCGGCCGGGGTGATGGCCGCCGCCAAGAGCCTGGTGGGCCGGGCCGACGCGGTGTACGTGCCCACGGACAACACCGTGGTCTCGGCCCTCGAGGCCGTGGTCCGGGTGTGCCAGGAGGCCAAGATGCCGCTGGTGACCGGCGACACCGACTCGGTGAAGCGGGGCGCCGTGGCGGCGATCGCCATCGACTACTACGAACTGGGCCGCCAGACCGGCGACATGATCGACCGGATCCTCAAGGGGGCCAACCCGGCCGAGATGCCGGTGGAGACCCTCAAGAACTTCGAACTCCACGTGAACAAGAAGGCGGCCGCCGCCATGGGCGCCACCCTTCCCGCGGACTTCGTGGCCAAGGCCGCCAAGGTGTACGAGTAGGCTGGAAGGC
>CAZUYO010000022.1:0-18492 GCA_964624725.1 uncultured Thermodesulfobacteriota bacterium | reverse complement strand
TCCGACCCCCGAAAAAACAAAAGCCGCCAACGGCGGCAACGGATGCTTCCCCCAGGACGCCCTTTGCGGGACGGGTCAGGCCGCCTTCCGCCGCGAGATGGATTTGACCTCGCGCCACAGCCGCCGCTTCGTGTCGGGGTCGAACCCCTGGCGGTCGGCCCAGGCATCGAAAGCCAGGCGCTTCTCGACGGGGTAGAGGCGGTAGTCGCGGAGAAATTTCTCCGCCAGGTAGGTGGTGTACTCCCGTGTCATGGTGGCTCACCTCCGTGTCGGGGAGTAGGTGTGGTAGTGCTCCTTTTCACGAAACGGAAGAATAGATCCAACCAAAATGGTTGTCAACCCCGGGTCGCCAGAAAAACGGCGCCCCCGCCGGGGCGGGGGCGCCGCGGTTCCGGAAACGAGGCGGCTCAGCGCGGGGTGTCGTGCTCCGCGATGAACCGTTCGGCCTCCTGCACGTTCTCCACCGAGCCCGCGAAGAAGGGAACTCGCTGGTGGAGCGACTGGGGCACGACGTCCAGCACCGGCCCCGTGCCGGTGCTGGCGGCACCGCCGGCCTGCTCGCACAGGAACGCCATCGGGGCGCACTCGTAGAGGAGCCGGAGTTTGCCGTGGGGTTTGCGGGGATCCTTGGAGTCGGCGGGGTACATGAAGATGCCGCCCTTGAGGAGCGTCCGGTGCATGTCGGCCACCATCGACCCGATGTACCGGGCCCCGTAGGGCCGGCCCGAGGCGGAGTCCTTTTCCTTCATGTACGACACGAACCGCCGCACCCCTTCCGACCAGTAGGGGAAGTTCCCCTCGTTCACGGAGTAGGTCTTGCCGCGGGCCGGGATCCGGATGTCCGGGTGGCTCTTCAGGAACTCGCCCACCGAGGGGTCGAGGGTGAACCCGTGCACGCCGTTTCCGGTGCTCAGCACGAGCATGGTGGAGCTTCCGTACACCACGTACCCCGCGGCCGCGAGCTTGCGGCCCGGCTGCAGGAGGTCGTCGGGCGTTCCCTCGTCGCCCTCGGACACCCGGCGGTGGATCGCGAAGATCGACCCGATGCTCACGTTCACGTCGATGTTCGACGACCCGTCCAGGGGGTCGAGGGCGATGGCGTACTTGGCCTTACGCCATTTCGGCGGGAACACCACCGGCTCGGCCAGTTCCTCGCTCGCCAGGATGCAGAAGTGCCCGCTGTTGCGAAGCACCGACATCCAGACCTCGTTGGCGTACCGGTCGAGCTTCAAGACCTCCTCGCCCTGCACGTTCCGGTCGCCGGTGTAGCCCAGGATGTCCACCAGGCCCGCCTTGTTCACCTCGCGGGAGATCACCTTGGCGGCCCAGGCGATCTGGTTCAGGATGTCGCTGAACTCGCCCGTGGCCTCGGGATGGACCTGCTGTTCCTCCCAGATGTGCCGCGTGAGCGTGATGCCCAGTCCCCGTCCGTCCATCGTGTCGTCCTCCCGGTTGGAAAAGCTGGAACGCGGAAACGCCAGGAGGTTGGGAAGCCGGGGGGCGAACAATCCGCTGTTCCGGCTCGTTCCCGGCCTCCTGGGGAAAAAAGCACTCTGACCCCTGCAGCCTCCGTGATCTCCGTGTCCTCCGTGGTGGATCCCCTGGGGCGCGACCCACTTGGTGGAACCGGGGCGGTTAGGTCCCCTCCCCGAACGCCACCCACACCGGGGCGTGGTCCGAGGGGCGCTTCCACCGCCGGGGCGAAAGGTCCACCCCGGCCTCCCCGCAGCGGTCCGCCACCGGCGAGGTCGCCAGCACGTGGTCGATCCTGAGGCCCTGGTTCTTCCAGAACGCGCCGCCCCGGTAGTCCCACCAGGTGTAGAGCTCCTCTCCGGGGTGGAGCCGGCGCAGGCAGTCCTCGAGCCCGAACTCCCGCAACCGGCGAAGGGCATCGCGCTCCGGTGGGGAGAAGAGCACCCGGCCCTCCCAGCTCGCGGGATCGTACACGTCCTCGGGCTCGGGGGCCACGTTGAAATCCCCCGCCAGCACGAGGGCGTCCCCCGGGGTGAACTCCCGGTCCAGATACTCCCGCAAGGCCTCGAAGAACGCGAGCTTGTAGCCGAACTTCTCGGACCCCACGGCCTCGCCGTTGGGGGCGTACACCGAGATCACCCGGGTGCCGGCCGCGGTCACCGCGAGGAGCCTCCGCTCCCGGTTGAGGGGGTGATCCGCCGGCAGATGGGGGAACCCCACCACGGGATCGGCCAGGGGCAGCCGGGAGAGCACGGCCACCCCGTGGTACCCCTTCTGCCCCGCAACCGCCAGGTGGATGCCCCGTTCCTCGAACGGCTCCCGGGGGAAGGCGTCGTCCTCCACCTTGATCTCCTGCAGGCACAGGACGTCGGGGCGGCGCCGATCCCAGTAGCGGAGCACGTGTTCGAGCCGGGCCCGCAGGGAGTTCACGTTCCAGGTGGCCAGGACCAAGGGGACCTCCGGGATGGGCAGGCGACGGTGGACCCGGTGCTTGAATAGCAAACCCGGGCGCCCGTGCCAAGGAGGGGCCCTCCGCCTGGCGTGGAACGGGCCGGACCCCTATACTGCCAAGCCATGCTCACGCGAACGCGCTGGAGGGTGCAGGAGATCCCGGCCGAGCCGGGGGAGGCGGAGGGGCTGTGGGCGGCGGCCCGGGAGGGCGGCGCCACCGGGGCCGTGACGTCCTGGGGGAGCGGGATCCCGGGCCGGCGGTTTCTGCGGGTGTTCTGGGAGGTCTGCCAGGGCGCGCCCGTCCCGGACGAGGGGGAGGACCTGGAGGAGGAGAACTGGACCCCCTACTGGCGCCGGACCCTCCGGGCGGTGCGGGCGGACGAGGGGATCTGGCTCGTGCCGGCCTGGTCGGACCCGCCGGCCGAAGCCGAGGGGACGGTGCTCCGGATCGACCCGGGCATGGCGTTCGGCGCCGGCGACCACCCGACCACCCGGCTTTGCCTGCGGCTGCTCCGGGAACTCGCCGGGGCCGGCCGGCTGCCCGATCGGGTGCTCGACGTGGGCACGGGCACGGGCGTCCTGGCCCTGGCGGCCGCCGTCTGGGGCGCCGGGGAGGTGATCGCCCTCGACATCGACCCCTTCGGGTTTGCCGCCTGCCGCCGGAACGCCCGGTTGAACGGTCTCGAGGATCGGGTGCGGCCCCTCCTGCTGTCTCCGGATCTGCTCCGGGGCCGGTACCCGTTGGTCGCGGCGAACATCGTGGCCTCCCAGTTGCGAATCCTCGCCCCGGACCTGCGCCGGTTCCTGGCCCCGGCCGGCCGGCTCGTGGTGAGCGGGTTTCAGGCGGAGGAGGCGGACGGGGTGGCCGCCGCCCTGGGGCTCCCGGTGGAGGAGCGCCGGGAGGAGGACGGGTGGGTCGCCCTGGCGGTAGTGCGCGGGGAGGAGGAACCGTGACGGCCCAGGTGATTGCGCTCCTGCCGCGGCGGCGGATCGAGGCGGAGATGCTCGCGCGGGTGTACCGGGTGCTCTGCCCCCAGGTGGGCCCGGAGAAGGCCCTGGCCGTGATCCGTTCGGCGGTGGAGGGGGCGGCCGAGGCGGCCGGCCGGGAGTTCGCGGCCTCGGCCGCCGAGGGGCCGTGCCTGGCGCACTTCGCCACGGTCGTGGACCGGTGGCGGGAAGGGAACGCCCTCGAGATCGAGGACCTGCGCGTCACGGAGCGGGAGCTCTCGTTCCGGGTGACCCGGTGCGCCTACGCCGAGCTCTATCGCTCGATGGGGCTTTCCGAAACCCTCGCCCACACCCTTTCGTGTTCCCGGGACGGGGCCTTCGTCCGGGGGTACCATCCCGGGCTCCGGATGGAGCGGGAGGGGACCATCGTGGAAGGCCACGGCTCGTGCCGGTTCCGGTTCCTGTGGGTCCCGTCCGGGGACTGAGGGCCGGGTCGGCGCCCCGGATCAGCCCCATCGCCAGAGGCTCAGGACCACCAGGACGCCCAGGGCCACGAGAAGGTTCACATACGTGAGAACCAGGAAGGCCCGCTTGGCCGGATGCCGGGCCTCCTGCCCCTCCTCCAGGGCGGGCCACGACGGGAACCCTTCGAGCTTTTCCGGGCCGTGGGGCGCCTGGGCGAGGGCCTCGGTGAGATCCTGGCCGGCCCGGTGCCGCCGCACGTGGACGCCACCCGCCCACCGGGGGCTTCGGGTGAGGTCGTAGATCCGGTCGCCCACCCGCACCCAGGCGGGCCGGCCCTCCTCGCCGTCGTTTTGCTGCCAGGCGCTCTGGAGCCTGCGGAGCCGGGGGCTCAGCACCAGGGTCACGAAGGCGGCCGAGACCACGAGGAACACGAACAGCCCGATCTTCACGAGCAGGAGGCGGCCCGAGTGGGTCGCCAGAAGCGCCGAGGGGTGGTGGAAGCGCATCTTCGTCAGCGGCACCCCGGTGGCCGCCAGGACGGCCATCGAGGCCCAGGCGAGCCGCATCTCGGCCTTGGGCAGTCCCCCGAGGGCGTACCGGGGCCGCAGGATCAGGTGCACGTAGAAGATCGTGCCGAACCACACCACCGCCGTGGTGAGGTGCAGGAACCCGAGGGCGAGCCGGAGGGCCTTGGCGGGGCCCGACCAGGCGGTGCGCTTCGCCTCCCCGGGAATCGGCCACCGGTAGCCCCCGGCCGAAAAGGCCTCGCCGGTCGGGGTGAGGGGCCCGCCGCCCCCGGGATCCCGGTGGCACAGGGCGCAGTCCTGTCCGGTGCGCTCGGCGTACTCCTCGGTGGACAGGCCCGGAGAGGCCCAGCCCACGGCGAGGGCGATGCCCAGGACCAGGATCGCGAGGCCTCGGCGCATGGCAAACCCCTTTCTTCGACGCGGCGGCACGGGGATCGCCCCGTGAATAGCACCGCTAGGCCGCACGACACAAGGCGTTCCGACCGGGCGGGCCCGGGGTCCGCCCCTTCATCCCGCAGCGGAGGTGACCCATGACCTACGAAACCATCCGGTTGGACCGGGACGGCCCGGTGGCCCTCCTCACCCTGAACCGGCCCCAACAGATCAACGCCCTGAGCCTCGAGCTCATGAACGAGGTGCTCCACGCCCTGGAGGGCATCGCGGCCGACCGGGAGGTGGGGGCCGTGGTGATCCGGGGCGCGGGCAAGCACTTCTGCGCCGGTCACGACCTCTCCGAGATGACCGGCCGGGACGTGGTGGCCTACCGGGAGATCTTCGACACCTGCACCCGGATGATGAACCGGATCCAGTCGATCCCCCAGCCCGTGATCGCCCAGGTCCACGGGGTGGCCACCGCGGCGGGGTGCCAGCTCGTGGCCACCTGCGATCTGGCCGTGGCCGAGGAGGGGGCCCGGTTCGCGACGCCGGGGGTGAAGATCGGGCTTTTCTGCTCCACCCCGATGGTGGCCCTGAGCCGGGCCGTCGGCCGCAAGAAGGCCCTCGAGATGCTCCTCACCGGGGAGTTCCTCGACGCGGCCGAGGCCCGGGCGTTCGGGCTCGTGAACCGGGTGGTGCCGGCCGACCGCCTGGCCGAGGAGACCCTCGCCCTGGCCCGGAAGGTGGCCGCTGCGAGCCCGCTCACCGTGGGGCTGGGGAAGCAGGCCTTCTACCAGCAGATCGACATGCCCCAGCCCCAGGCCTACGCCTACGCCAAGGAGGTGATGAGCCTCAACGCCATGGCCGCGGACGCCCAGGAGGGGATGTGCGCGTTCCTCGAGAAGCGGGCGCCCAAGTGGCAGGGCCGGTGAGCCGTTCGGCCTGGGAGCGCTGGAAACCCGCCGCCCGGGCCCGGACCCACGCCCTGGCGGCCGCGGGGCTCTGGACGCTCGTCGGCCTGGGGCTTGCGACGGCCGGGGCGGTGGTCGTGGGCGTCGCCAAGGCCCGGATGGCCCTGGTGCCCACGGCCCGTAAGGCGCTCGCCCGAATCCGGGCCCGGGGGGACGGCCGGTGCCTCGGCGGGTTCCTGTCGTGGCGGTCGTGGCTGTTCGTGGCCGCCATGATGGCGCTCGGGGCCGTGCTCCGCCGCAGCCCCGTGCCCCGGGGCCTTCTGGGGTTCGTCTACCTGGCCGTGGGCACCGGGCTCCTCTGGGCGAGCCGGGAGTTCTGGGCCGGGGCGCGGCGGCTTTGACACCGGCCGGACGGCGGGTAGGTTGGAACGGAGAGGTTTCCCACCCTGCCGTACGGAGGCGACGTTCATGGCGACCGAGCAAGTCTGCTACCCACGGGTCAAAAATGTCGGGCTGCGGGGCATCACCGTGGCCGACACGAAGGTGAGCTTCATCGACGGCACCCAGGGGGTCCTGATCTACCGCGGCTATCGGATCGAGGACCTGGCCCGGTACAGCACCTACGAGGAGGTGGCCCATCTCCTGATCCACGGCCACCTGCCCTCCAAGGCGGAGCTCGAGGCGTTCTGCGCCCGGCTCCGGGCCGCCCGGGAGGTGCCGACCGCGGTGGTCGAGAGCCTGCGGCTCAGGCCGACGTCGGCCTCGCCGATGGACGTCCTCCAGGGCGCGGTGGCGTTTCTGGCGGACCACGACCCCGACCTCGGCGAAACGACGAAGGAGGCGGTCCAGGCCCAGGCCGAGCGCCTTGCGGCCCGGCTGCCCGGGGTGGTGGCGGCCTGGGACCGGATCCGGAAGGGCGAGCCCGTGCCCGAGCCCCGGGACGACCTGGGCCACGCCGCCCACTTCCTCTACCAGCTCACGGGCGAGGTTCCCGACCCGGAGACGGCCCGGCTCTTCGACGTGTGCCTGCTCCTGCACGCCGACCACACCTTCAACGCCAGCACGTTCGCCGCCCGGGAGGTGGCGAGCACCCGGGCCCACCTGTACGCCGCCGTGGGGGCGGCCGTGGGGGCGCTTTCGGGCGAGCTCCACGGCGGGGCGAACACCCGGGTCATGGCGATGCTCCGGGAGATCGGCTCGGTGGAGGCCGCCGAAGCCTACGTCAAGGCGCGGCTCGACGCCGGGGAGCGGATCATGGGCATGGGCCACGCCGTGTACAAGACCCTCGATCCCCGGGCCCGGATCCTCAAGGAGATGGCCCTGGCGCTGGCCGAGCGCACCGGAGACCGCCACTGGCTCGACATCGCGGAACGGGTGCGCGAGGTGACCCAGCGGGAGTTCCAGGCGCGCAAGGGAACCGAGATCTATCCCAACGTGGATTTCTACTCGGCCCCGGTCTACTACCAGATGGGGATCGAGCCCGACCTGTTCACCCCGGTGTTCGCCCTGGGCCGGGTGGCCGGGTGGGCGGCCCACGTGATCGAGGAGAAGTTCGCCGAGGCCCAGGAAAGGCCCGCGCTCTACCGGCCCAAAGCCGAGTACGTGGGGGAGTACTGCGGGCCCCAGGGGTGCGTCTACGAGCCCCTGGAGGCGCGGGAGAAGGGCGCATGACGGCCGAGCGTCCCGAGGTGGTCTACATCCCGGGCGACGGGATCGGCCCCGAGGTGATGCCGGCGGCGATCGAGGCGATCGAGGCGGCCGTCCAGGGCGCGTACGGCGGGGCCCGGTCCATCCGGTGGACGGAGGCGGCGGCCGGGAAGCGGGCCATGGACGAAGCCGGGTCTCCCTTGCCCGAGGCCACCCTCGACGCCATCCGGCGGGCCCGGGTGGCGCTCAAGGGCCCCCTGGAGACGCCGGTGGGGGGCGGGATCCGGAGCCTCAACGTGGCCCTGCGGAAGCTCCTGGATCTCTACGCCTGCGTCCGCCCCGTGCGGTACTTCCCGGGGGTTCCCTCGCCCCTCCGGCACCCGGAGCGGGTGAACGTGGTGATCTTCCGGGAGAACACGGAGGACGTGTACGCGGGGTACGAGTGGCAGGAGGGCACCCCCGAGGCGCTGCGGGTGATCCGGTTCCTGAACGACGAGATGGGCTGCGGGATTCCCGAGGACTCGGGGGTCGGGATCAAACCCATGAGCGTGACGGGGTCGAAGCGCCTCGTGCGGATGGCGATCCGCCACGCCCTGGAGCGGGGGCGGGGGGTGGTGACCCTGGTCCACAAGGGCAACATCATGAAGTACACGGAAGGGGCGTTCCGGCGGTGGGGCTACGAGGTGGCCGCCCGGGAGTTCGCCGAGAAGACCGTGGTGGAGGCGGAGTTGGCGGGCGGGGGCCCGCCGCCGGGCACCGTGGTGGTGAACGACCGGATCGCCGACGCCATGTTCCAGGAGCTCATCCTCCGGCCCGAGCGCTACGAGGTGCTCGCCCTTTCCAACCTGAACGGCGATTACATGTCGGACGCGGCCGCCGCCCTGGTGGGCGGGTTGGGGCTCGCGCCGGGCGCCAACATCGGCGACGACTACGCCGTGTTTGAGGCCACCCACGGCACCGCCCCCGACATCGCGGGCCAGGGGAAGGCGAACCCGGGAAGCCTGATCCTGTCGGGGGCGATGCTCCTCCGGCACCTGGGCTGGGACGAGGCCGCCGACCGCCTGGAGGCGGCCGTGGCGCGGGTGCTCGCGGCCAAGCGGTTCACCCCCGACCTGGCGGCCCAGGTGGAGGGGGCGGAGCGGCTGTCCACCGAGGCCTTCGGCCGAGCCGTGGCCGCGGAGGCGGCCTGAGCGCGCGGCCGGGTGGCCTTCTTGACTTCGCCCCCCCCCTGTACTATGGTGCCGGCGCGCTGAAATCGCGTAATATCTCTCATGTTTTTCTCATTCGGGTCCGGGGGTCTCGTGACGCTCAACGCCACCGGCGTACGCATTGGCGCGCTGCTTCTCACCCTCGGGTGGCTCGTGGCCGGGAGCGCGCCGAACGCGGGCGCCAAGGTGTACATCGACATCAACGCCCCGGCGCTTCGGCCCGTGCCGGTGGCGGTGCCCCTCCTGCGCAAGGAGGCCGGGGTGTCGGGCGAGCCCCACCGGGTCATCGCCGAGGTGCTGCGGTGGGACCTGGGGTTCGCGGGGCTGTTCGAGGTGGTGGACCCGCGGGCCTACCTGGAGGATCCCCAGCGGGCGCCGCTCCAGCCCGACGCGGCCGGGTTCGCGGACTGGATGGCCATCGGGGCGGAGCTCCTGATCAAGGGGAGGGCCCAGCCGGGGGACCTGGGCCTCTCGGTGGATCTGTGGGCCTACGACGTGCTCCGCCGGAGCTTCATCCTGGGGCGCCACTACGACGGCCCGGCCGAGTCCGCGCGCAGCATGGCCCACCGGTTCGCCAACACCCTGCTGGAGGAGTTCACGGGAACCCCGGGTCCGTTCGGATCCCGGATCGCGTACGTCGTGGGGGTGGGGCGCGGCAAGGAGCTCGCCCTGGTGGACATGGACGGGGCGAACCCCGTGCGGCTCACCCGGACCGGATCGCTCAACCTGACCCCCTCGTGGTCGAGGGACGGCGGCTTCCTCTACTACACCTCGTACGTGCTCGGGGAGCCGGACCTGTACCTGCTCGACCTTTCGGACGGCCGCTCCTGGGTGGTGTCGCGACGGGGGGGCATCGATCTGGGGGGCCGGGACTCGCCGGACGGCACCGAGATCCTGCTCACGCTCTCGGAGAACGGCAACTCCGAGATCTACCGCATGGAGAAGGCCACCCGCCGGCTCGTCCGGCTCACCCGCAGCCGCGCCATCGATGTGGCACCGGCCTGGTCGCCCGACGGCCGCCAGGTGGTGTTCGTGTCGGACCGCATGGGGAACCCCCACATCTTCGTCATGAACCGCGACGGGGGGGACGTGCGGCGGCTGACCTACGCGGGCACCCACAACGGCGACCCCGAGTGGTCGCCGCGGGGTGACTGGATCGCGTTTACGGGCAAGGACGACCGGGGCCGGTTCCAGGTGTATCTCGTGGACCCCCGGGGGCGGGAGGTCCGACAGTTGACGTTTGGGGCCTGGGACACCTACGATCCCACCTGGTCCCCCGACGGGCGGTTCCTGGCGGTGACCTCGAACCGCGGGGGGGAGAAGGCCGTCTACGTGTTCCGGGTCGGTGGCCAGGAGTTCCGCCGGGTCACCCCCCGGGGCGAGGTGGCCGAGCAGCCGGCCTGGGGCCCGGCGGTCCGGTGATCCCGGAGCCGGGGTGCGGCTTCGAGGCGACGACCCGCCCGGGAGGCGGGGGCCCCGGGGGATTCGGACCCCGCGGCGGGCCCTTCGGGGGCGCTGGCGGGCGTTCCGCGGTCGGGCGTTCTGACGTTCCATCTTGTCTGCCGCTTGGTGCAGGACGACGAAAAGGAGGATCGTGACATGGGTCGGATGACACTGCGATGGGCCGTGGTGGGGATGCTGTTGGCCGCGTTGGCCGTGGGGGGATGCGCCAAGAAGCAGGTGCGCCAGGAGGGCGAAACGGCGGCCCCGGCGGCGAAGGTGACGCCCGTGAAGCCGGCGCCCGCCCCCAAGCCGGTGGTCCGGGAGACGCCGAAACCCGCGCCCGCGCCCGAGCCTCCGCCGGCTCGCACCGGCGCGGTGGAACCGGCGCCCGAAAAGCCGGTGGAGGGAGCGGGGCTTGCCCAGGAGACGACCCCGGGGCTCGAGCGGATCCATTTCGACTTTGACAAGGCCGTGATCCGGCCCGACGCCCAGGAGGTGCTGCGGAAGAACGCCGAGTATCTGCAGAACAACCCCGGCGTGCGCATCCGGATCGAGGGGCACTGCGACGAGCGGGGCACCACCGAGTACAACCTGGCCCTCGGGGAACGGCGGGCCAAGGCCGCGTTCCAGTACCTGATGGACCTCGGCATCGACCCCAACCGCATGAGCGTGGTGAGCTACGGCGAGGAGATGCCGCTCGACCCGCGCCACAACGAGGAGGCCTGGGCCAAGAACCGCCGGGCCGAGTTCGTGGAGGTGGGGCGGTAGATGACGTCCGGTTCCCGCCGCCGGAAGGTCGCGGGCAGGGCCCTGGCGGGGGTCCTGCCCGCGCTTGTGCTCCTGGGGGCCTGCGCGCAGCTCCCGACCCGGGACGATGCGGCCCGGCAGGATGCGCGGTTTGCCGCCCTGGAGGAGCGGTTCCTCAAGCTCGAGCGGGCGCTGAGCGAGGCGCGGGCCACCGAGGCCGCGCCCCCCGCGCCCGACTACGGGCCCCGCCTGGCGGAGCTCGGCCAGCAGGTCGAGGCCCTGGACGCCCAGGTCCGGACGCTGCTGGGCCGGGTGGACGCGCTGGAGAAGCGGCCGGCCCCCGCGATGCCCGCGGACCGGCTGGAGGCCCTGGAGCGGCGGCTCGACGACCTGGCGAAGCGGGTGGCCGCGCTGGAGGCGAAACCGGCGGCCCCGGCTCCGTCGGCGGCCTCCGCGAAGCCGGCTGCGGCGCCCGCGCCGCCCGCCGCTGCGGCCGAGCCCCCCAAGCCGGAGGCGGCAACGCCCCAGGTCTCGGCGCAGGAGCTCTACGACAGGGCCTACGCCCTCTACAAGGAGGGCAAGCACGCCGAGGCCCGGGAGGCGTTCCAGCGGTTCATCGAGCTCTATCCCAAGACCGATCTCACCGACAACGCCCACTTCTGGATCGGCGAAAGCTACTACGACCAGCGGGAGTTCGAGAAGGCGATCCTCGCCTACGACAAAGTGGTGCAGGAGTTCCCCCGGGGCGACAAGGTCCCCAGCGCGCTTCTGAAGCAGGCGTTTGCCTTCGACGCCATCGGCGACCCGGTGGACGCCCGCATCCTCCTCAAGAAGCTCCTTCGGGAGCACCCCTCCTCGGAACAGGCCGCCATCGCCCGCAAGAAACTGGAAATGCTGGGGGAGTGACGGTGACGCCCCGTCGCGGCCAGATCCTCCCGCGGCTTCAGGACGACGACCCCGAGGTGCGCCGAGCCGCCGCCGAGGCCCTGGACCGCCTCGACCTCCTGGAGCGTCTGCCGCAGGCGGTGCGGGAGGCCGCGAGGGGGGGGGAGGAGGAGTGGGTGGCGCTCCTGCGGGCGCTCGAAGGGGTGCGCGACGAGCTGGGGCTGCGGTTCGCGGTGCGCGCGCTGGGCCATGCCCAGGCCGGGGTGCGGGTGGCCGCCCTGCGGGTGGTCGAGGCCTACCGGGACTGGCGGGTCACCCCCCGGGTGGTGGAGCGGCTGACCGACGAGGAATCCCTCGTCCGGGTGCGGGCGGCCGAGGTCCTGGGGGACCTGGGGGACCGGCGGGCGGGCCCGGCCCTGGCCGAGCGGCTGGCCGACCCCGACCCTCCGGTGCGGGCGGCGGCGGCCCGGGCGCTGGGGCTCTTGGGGTTCCAGCCCGCAGAGGCCGCCCTCGCGCGGCTGGCGACGGACGGGGATGCGGCCGTTCGGGCGGCGGCCGTGGAGGCCCTGGGCCGGATCGGGCTCACCGGCGAATCCGGGCCAGAACCTCGTGGGGCCGGATCCCGTGGACCAGGGGGTCCACCCACCGAACCACCTCCCGGCCGGTGATCGGCCGCACGGCCTGCTCCCCCGGCGGGAGCGGCCGGCCCGTCGGATCCACCACCAGGCAGACCTCCCCCACCTCGCCGTTCTCCGTCAATCGGGTCACCACGGCCACCTCTCCGCTCATAAGCCGCACCGCCGACCCCACCGGCACGGTCCCGATGGCCCTCCGGAACGCCTCTACCGCGTCCGGGTCGAAATTCTTTCCCGAGAGCCACTGCACCTGGGACGCGGCCTCGGGCAGGGGCAGCGGCCGGCTGTAGGGGCGGTGGGTGGTCATGGCGTCGTAGGCGTCCACCACCGTGACCAGCGGGCTCATGCGGTCCGGCCGGTACCCCGGGGGGCGGTCCGGGTAGCCGCCGCCGTCGTAGTGCATGTGGTGCTCGTAGACCAGGCGCGCGACGCCGGGGGGCAGCCCCTCCATGCCCTCCAGGAGTTGGCGGCCCAAAACGGGGTGGCGTCGCATGGCGGCCCACTCGTTCGGGTCCAGGTGCCCGGGCTTCCGGACGATCTCGGCCGGGGTACGGGTTTTCCCGATGTCGTGGAGGAGCGCCCCCACGCCCAGGCGCTCCAGGTCCTCGGGGCCGAGCTCCAGGTGCTGCCCCAGGGAAAGGGCCAACAGGCACACGTTCACGCTGTGGTGGAACGTGTAGCGGTCGTAGCTTTTGAGGAGCGCGAGCCCCTGGGCCACGACGGGATCGTCTTCCAGGATCCCCACGAACGACTGCACGCACCGGCACGCCCGTTCGGGATCGGGGATCCGCCCCTCCTGGGCCTCCCGGTACGCAACTTCCAGGGCGTCCAGCGCCTCGAAATAGGTCCGCCGTCCCCGTTCCCAGGGCCCCCCCTCGTCCACCTTGGTCAGGCGCACGTGGCGCCCCTCCCACGGCGCCGGGTCGGAGCCGGTGAGCCAGGCGAGGAACCGCCCCACCTCCGCCCCGGTGGCCCCCGGCCCGATCTCCACGGCCTCGACGTCCCGGGCCGCGAACCACCGGACCAGATCCCCGGCGACCGGATCCTCCGGGAGCCAGGACACGCCGCCGCAAAGGAGGTGGGACGGGGTCTTGGCGAGGAGCAGGGGTTCGCCGGGGGCCAGGGCCTCGGCCAGTTCCCGGTCGAGGGCCCGCAGGGCCCGCGCGACCGCCGTGTGCCCCGGCGGGTAGAGGCTTTGGGCCTTGGCCGCGCCCACGAGGCTTCGCAGGAGGCGGTCGGCCTGGCCGGGATTCAGCGCACCACTCACGATTCGGCTCCTGCGTCGCGGGCCGCGGCGAGCGCCCGGCGGGCGGCCGTGCGAAGCCGCGGGGTCGCGGTTTCCGCCAGGCGCTCCAGGGCGGCCAGGGCCTCCTCGCCGCCCAGGTCGCCGAGCGCCTGGATCGCGGCCTCCTGGATCTCCTCCCAGCGCGCCCTGCGCAGCCAGGGGCGCTTGCGGACGATCCGGAGGAGCCGCGGCACGGATTCCCGGTGGCCGATCCGGCCCAGGGCCCGCAACACGGCCGGCTTGAGGTCCCAATGGGGGGCGCGCACCGGGATCGCGTCGTAGAGCCTCCAAAGGGCGTCGGCCATGGCGGCCGACCGCCGGGCCGCCGCGGCCGAGATCGCCATCAGCCGCACCGACGGGTCGGGGTCCCCCAGGAGTTCCCGGATCCGTTCCTCGGCCTCGGGCAGGCAGGACCGGCCGAGCATCCGGGCGGCCTCGCGCCGGATCCGGGGGTCCGGGTCGGCGCTCGTGCGCAGCACCCCCTTCACGGCCTCGGGGGTGCCGATGCCGCCCAGGATCGTCACCATGTTGCGCACCACGTACCACCGCTGGTCCTCGAGCATCTTGAGGGCCACGGGAACCACCGGGTCCCCGATGCCCACCAGGATCTCCACCAGCCGCCGCCGGCCGAGGCGGCGTTTCTCCGCCACGAGGGCGTTCACCAGGGGCACCACCGCGGGTTTGCCGAGCGCCCGGAGCACGTAGGCCCCGGCCTCGGCGTCGGCCTCCGAGGTCTCGGACACCACCCGGCCGATCAGCCAGTCGAGGAACTCCCCCCGGAGGAGCATCCGGAGGGTGTCGAGCAGGTAGTCCCGCCGGACCTCGTCCCCCAGGGCGTCCATGCCCTGGGCCTCCCGGAAGAGGAAAAGGACCACGTCGTAGGCCTCCCGGAACCGCTGCATCTCGGTGTAGTCGCCCACGAACCGGGCCACCTCCTCGAGCACCGACAGGAACCCCGGAACCGTCTCCTCCTGGCCGAGGCGCATGAGGAGGTCGAACACCCGCTTCTCCCGGGGCCCCCGTTTGCCCAGGGCCCCCCACCGGGCCTGGAGCGCCGGGTCGGCCAGGGCCTGGGGGACCCGGTCCGCGGGGAGCGGCTGGCCCCAGGCGGCGGGTTTCCGCGGTGCGGGCCGGTTCGGGGCCGCCACCGCCTGGGCCGCCGTGATCTCGAGGTGCGCCGCGTACGGGCTCCGGGCCCAGAGGGCCGCCAGCCCCCCCTGGGGGGCGAGGGTGTCCGGGCTCGCGGCCAGAAGGTCCACCAGGTGGGCGAAGGCGTCCTTCGAGCAGGGCCGGCGCACCCGCAACCCGCGAAGCCCGTGCCGCCCCCACAGGCGGGCCAGCCCGGCGACCGCGGGGTTCCGGGTGCCCACGGGTTCGTCGCCGAGCCAGAGCTTCCCGTCCCGAAACTCGAGCCCGGGCTCGGCCCAGCGGTAGTCCTCGTCCGCCTCGCGCCAGGCCCGGTACGCCTGCTGGAGGATGCCGGCGAGCTGGGGGTGCCCCTGGGGGTAGAACTGCCGCGCCGACACGGCCCGGTGCAGGCCGGCGAGGGCCGCCTCGATCTTGGCCGGGGAAAGCACGAGACGGTTGTCGGGGGCAGGGGTGGGTTCCATGCAGTTCGGCTTTCTTGTTCGGGTTTTTGGCCCTGTGCTAGAGTGCGGGGGAAACCGAAACGATCACCCGTCCCGGCTCCCCCCACGGCGCCGGGTTCTCTTCTTGCTACCGGACGGTACCCTTCCCATGGGCAAAACGGCCCGCTGGTGTCTGGCCGCCGCGGTGGTCCTCGGGGCTCTCGGGGGCGCGGCAGGCCTTTTCCTGCGACAGGTCCTGGCGGATCTCCCCGACGCGAGCTCCCTGCGGCGGTATCGGCCTCCCCTGACGACCACGGTCTGGAGCCGGGACGGCGTGCTCCTGGCCGAGTTCTACCAGGAGCGCCGCAAGCTGGTCCAGGTGGAAGACCTCCCCGACCACGTGGTGCGCGCCTTCCTCGCGGCCGAGGACAGCGAGTTCTTCTCCCACGAGGGCGTGGACCTCGCCGGCATCGTGCGGGCCGCCTGGACGAACCTGCGGGCCGGCCGCGTGGTGCAGGGCGGGAGCACCATCACCCAACAGGTGGCGAAGTCGCTCCTTCTGAGCCCCGAGCGCAGCCTCCGGCGCAAAATCCGCGAGGCGGTGCTGGCCGTCAGGATCGAGCGGGACCTCACGAAAGACGAGATCCTGCGGCTCTACCTCAACCAGATCTACCTCGGCCACGGCGCCTACGGGGTGGAGTCGGCCGCTGAGGTATATTTCGGCATCTCGGCGAAAGAGTTGAGCCTCGCCCAGGCGGCGCTGTTGGCCGGGATGCCCCAGGCGCCGAGCCGCTACGACCCCTACCGCCACCCGGAGCGGGCCTTGGAGCGGCGCCGGTACGTCCTGGGCCGGATGGCGGAGGAGGGGTGGATCACGCCGGAGGCGCAGGCGGCCGCGGCCGAGGAACCCCTGGCGCTGGCCGGGTACGAGAACCCGTTCGGCCGGGTGGCCCCCCACTATGCGGAGTACGTTCGTCGGCTCCTCGTGGAGCGCTACGGGGAGACCGCGGTGCTGCGGGGCGGGCTCACCGTGGTGACCGCCCTGGACACGCGCCTCCAGGCCGCGGCCCAGGAGGCGCTCCGCCGGGGGCTCGAGGCGGTGGACCGGCGGGGCGGATTCCGGGGGCCGGTGGGCCATCGGGATCCCGACGATCCGGGGCCGTTCGGGCAGGGGCCGGCCCCCGCCCCCGGGAGCCGGGTCCAGGGCCTCGTGGTGGAGGTGTCGGAGGAGGGGGCCGCGGTGCTCGCGGGGGGGCTCCGGATCCCGATGCCCGCCGCGTTCCTGCGATGGGCGGTCCCGAGGGGCAAGGGGCCCGGGGATCTGCTCCGACCCGGCGATGTCGTCTGGTGCGACATCGAGGACGACGGGAGCGGGGGGCTCGCGGCCCATCTGGCCCAGGAGCCCGAGGTGGAGGGGGCGCTCGTGTGCCTCGATCCCCACACCGGCGAGGTGCTGGCCCTGGTGGGGGGGTACGATTTTGGGCGGAGCCAGTTCAACCGGGCCGTGCAGGCCCGGCGCCAGCCCGGGTCGGCGCTGAAGCCGCTCCTCTACACCGCGGCCCTGGCCAAGGGCTACACCCCGGCGACCCTGGTGTACGACACCCCGGTGGTGTTCGAGTCGCCCGACCTGCCGGAGAAGTGGAAGCCCCACAACTACTCGAAGCGGTTCTACGGCGCCACGACCCTTCGCGAGGCGCTCGTGCGCTCGCGAAACGTGGTCACCGTGAAGGTGCTCCAGGACATCGGGGTGGGATACGGGGTGTCGTTCCTGAAGCGCCTGGGGCTCCGGGCCGAGATCCCGGCCGACCTCTCGGTAGCGTTGGGGTCCCCGGCCGTGAGCCCCCTCGGCCTCGCCGCCGTGTACACCGCGTTTCCCGCGGGAGGCGTCCGCCACGACCCGGTGTTCCTGCTCCGGGTGGAGGACCGGGACGGCAACGTGCTCGAGGCCTTCGAGGAGCCGGCGGGCGATCCCGTGCTGGACCCGGCCCTGGCCTACGTGGTGACCGACATGATGCGGGGCGTGGTGCGGGAGGGCACCGGGCGGGCGGTCCGGGCGCTCGGAAGGCCGGCGGCCGGGAAGACCGGCACCACCAACGACTACCGGGACGCCTGGTTCGTGGGGTTCACCCCGGACCTTCTGGCCGTGGTCTGGGTGGGGTACGACGACAACCGAAGCCTCGGCCGCAGGGAAACCGGGGGCCGGGCCGCCGCGCCCATCTGGCTCGCCTTCATGCAGGAGGCGCTCCGGGGCCGGCCGAAGACCGATTTTCCGGTGCCCCAGGGCGTGGAGTTTGCAAGGATCGACGCGGAGACCGGAAAGCTGGCCGGCCCCGGCTCCCGGCGGACGTTCACCGCCGCGTTCGTGAAGGGCACGGTCCCCGAGGCGCCGCCCGCGGCCGCGCCCCGGGAGCAGCCGGAACCCGCCGTTCCCGTGGGCCGCGCGGTGGACCCCCGCGATCCCGCGGCCCTGGAGCTTCTGCGATGAACAATCCCCAGCCCCTGACCGATCGTCACCGCCGCCGCATCAACTACCTGCGGATCTCGGTGACCGACCGGTGCAACCTGCGGTGCCGGTACTGCATGCCCGAGGAAGGGGTGCCGTCGCTCCGGCACGAGGACGTGCTGTCCTACGAGGAGTTCCTGCGGGTGGCCCGCGTGGCCGTGCGGCTCGGGATCGAGAAGATCCGCGTGACCGGGGGAGAACCCCTGGTCCGCAAGGGAATCGAGGCCTTCCTGGGGCGGCTCTCGGCCCTGGAGGGCCTGCGGGATCTCGCGCTCACGACGAACGGGGTGCTCCTGGCCGAACGGGTGGAGGCCCTCCAACGGGCCGGCCTGCGCCGCGTGAACGTGAGCCTCGACACCCTCCGGCCCGACCGGTTCGAGCACATCGCCCGGCGGCCGGGGCTGGAACGGGTGCTCGCCGGCATCCGGGCGGCACGGGATGCGGGGCTTCGGCCGGTCAAGGTGAACGTGGTGGCCATGCGGGGGGTGAACGACGACGAGATCCTCGACTTCGCCGCCTTCGCCCGGGACGAGGGGGTGGAGGTGCGGTTCATCGAGTTCATGCCGGCCGGGGCCGACTGGGAGGAGGCGCGGGTGGTCCCGGCCCGGGAGATCCTGGACGTGCTCTCCACCCTGGGCCCCCTCGTGCCCCGGGCCAACGGGTCCCACGGCGGGCCGAGCCGGGTGTTCGAGCTTCCCGGCGGCGGCACCGTGGGCGTCATCAGCCCCCTGAGCGAGCACTTCTGCGGCTCGTGCAACCGCATGCGGATCACGGCCGAGGGGAACCTGCGCACCTGCCTCTTCTCCCGGGACGAGATCGACCTCAAACCCGTGCTCCGCTCCGGCACGGACGACGCCGAGCTCGCGCGGGTGCTCCGGGACGCCGTCTCGGCCAAGCCCCCGGGCCACGGCCTGGCGGCCG
>CAZUYO010000021.1:1254-18766 GCA_964624725.1 uncultured Thermodesulfobacteriota bacterium | reverse complement strand
CCCTTTGGGTCACCGGCGCGTTGTGTCCCGCGGGGCCGATCGGGTACCATCGGGGGCCGTTCGGGGAGTGTTCGTTTTTCTTCCGGTTGCCGCCCGGTTGCGGCGCCGCCGAGAGGGAGGCCAGCGATGCAGACCCGCCCGATCTACCTCGTGGACGCGTTCACCCGCACGGCGCTCCAGGGGAACCCCGCCGGGGTGATGCCCCACGCCCGGGGGCTCGACGAGGACCACATGCTCGCCATCGCCCGGGAGGTGAACGCCTCGGAGACGGCCTTCGTGCTGCCGAGCCGGGAGGCCGACTTCCGGATCCGGTTCTTCACGCCGTCCCAGGAGGTGCCCTCCTGCGGCCACGCCCTGGTGGCGGCGCTTACTGTGCTGGAGGACCTGGGGGAGATCCGGGTGACCGGGGAGTTCGGGCGGGTCCGGGTGGAGACCGGGGTGGGGGTGCTGCCGGCCGACCTGGTGCGCACGCCCGAGGGGATCCGGGTGGACCTCACCCAGGACGCCCCGGCGTTTCGGCCCTGCACGCTCCCGGTCGACGAGATCCTGGAGGCCCTGGGGGTGGACGAGGAGGACCTGCGCACCGATCTCCCCCTGGAGCTCGCCTACACCGGGCTGTGGCACCTCCTGGTGCCCCTGACCACCACCGAGGCCCTCGACGGGCTCCTGCCCGATTTCCGGGCCCTGGCGCGCCTGAGCGAGGAGCTGGGGGTGCTCACGGTGCACGTGTTCGTGGAAGGCTCCGACGGGTACCACTGTCGGGATTTCAGCCCGGCCGCCGGGATCGACGAGGACCCGGTGACCGGCACGGCCTCAGGGGCCCTGGGCGCCTACCTGGTGCGGCACCGCGCCGCGGCCCCGGAGCGGCCCCTGCGGATGGTGCAGGGGGAGGCCTGCGCCCGGCCCGGGGAGGTGCGGGTGGTGGTGCACGGAAAGCCCGGGGAGCCCGAGCGGGTGGTCGTGGGCGGCCACGCCGTGGTGAGCCTGCGGGGCCACCTCCGGCTAGGGGACCTGGGGTGACCCTGGAGACCGGGGTCCGGTTCCCGTCGGAGGGGGCCGAACTGGAAGGGCGGCTCCACGTTCCCGGGGGGGAGAACCCGGTCCCGGGGGTTGTGGTGTGCCACCCCCACCCGCTTCACGGCGGGTCCATGAGCGTGCCGGTGGTGAAGGCCGTGGCCCGGGCCCTGGCGGAGCGGGGGTTCGCCACGCTCCGGTTCAACTTCCGGGGGGTGGGCCGGAGCACGGGCGCCTACGACGAGGGGGAGGGCGAGGTGGACGACGCCGTGGCCGCCGCGGCGTTCCTGGCGGCCCAGCCCGGGGTGGACCCGGGACGGGTCGGGCTCGTGGGGTACTCGTTCGGGGCCTGGGTGGGCGGCCGGGCGGCGGACCGGATCCCCGGGCTCCGGGCCCTCGTGGCCGTGGCGCCGCCCCTGGAGCGGCTCCCGCTCGAGGCATGGACCCGGATCGCCGCTCCGAAGCTCGCGCTCGTGGGCGACCGGGACGACTACTGCCCGCTGGACCGGTTCGAGTTCTGGTACGCCGCGCTCCCCGAGCCCAAGGAGCGCAGGATCCTCCCCGGAGCCGACCATTTCCTGGGCGGCCGGGAAGGGGAGGTGGCCCGGGCCGCGGCGGCGTTTCTGGACCGCCACCTCAAGGAAAACGCGGGGTAGCCAGAATCGGGCCGAAGGCCCGGAAGAAAGGGGCCTCGCGGCTCGGAAGCCGCTCCCACAGGCTGGGGCCGCCGATCAGGCTGGGACCACAAAGGATTTTGGCGTCCCAGCCTCCCAGCCTCCCAGCTTCCACCCTACGCAAGGAGTTCCGGCGCGGCGGCCTGGGCCTCCTTGGCGGTGCGGCAGGCCTGGGCCTGGCGCACGAGCTCCCGGGCCACCAGGATCTTCTGCACCTCGTTCGCCCCCTCGTAGATCTGGGTGATCTTCACGTCCCGAAACGCCCGCTCGGCCCGGTTCCCCGCGATGCAGCCGGGTCCCCCCAGGATCTGGAGCGACCGCTCGCAGGCCCACATGGCCGTCTCCGTGGCGAAGAGCTTGCACATGGCCGACTGGGCCGTGTAGTCCTCGCGGCCGGCGTCGATCATGCGGGAGGTGCGCTCCACAAGCGCGCTCGCGGCCTCGATCCGGGCGGCCACGTCGGCGACCAGGAACCGGATGCCCTGCTTGTCGATCAGGGGTTCCCCCATCACCCGGCGCTGGCACGCGAAATGGGTGGCGGCCTCCAGGGCGCCCCGGGCGAGCCCCACGGCCTGGGCCCCGATCCAGGGCCGGGAGATGTTCAGGGTCTCCATGGCGAGCACGTAGCCGTCGTTCTTCTCCCCGATCCGGTCGGCGTCGTCCACCGGGACCTTGTCGAAGTAGACCGAGGCCGTGGGGATGCCCCGCATGCCCAGGAGCCGGTTCGGGGGGCCCACCCTGACCCCCTCCCGGTCGGCCGGCACGAGGTAGGCGGCCACGTGCTTGAGGCCGGGTTCCCGGAAGTTCGCGAACACCACGTAGGAGTGGGCCTTTCCGGCGTTGGTGATGAGGTACTTGACCCCCGTGAGCCGGTGGGTGCCGTTTTGGTGGACCACCTCGCTTCGCATGTTGTAGGCGTCGGAGCCCGAGGGGGGCTCGGTGAGGGCGAACCCCACCAGGTGGCCCGAGCGGGCCACCCCGGTGAGCACCTCCTCGCGCCGGGGAAACTCGGGCCGCAGGACCACGGGCAGCACGCCCACGGCCTGGACGATCAGGAGGAGCGACAGCGCCCCCGAGTACCGGGCCACCTCCTCCACCACGGCCGCGAACTGGAGGTGGGAGAGCCCCAGGCCCCCGAGCTCGGGGGGGACCTGGGCGGCCATGAGGCCGGCCTCCTGGTAGGCCCGCAACACGTCCTCGGGGAACTCCGCGGTACGGTCCACCTCGGCGGCCCGCCGGGCCACGAGATCGAGCACCTCGCCGAACCGTTCCCGCACCCATTCCCGCGTTCCGTCCATCGCCGCACCTCCTGGAGGGAAGGGGATCCCAGGATCCCGGGAGAGCCGCGCCGGTCCGTGGCGGTCCACGCACGAGTCCGTCTATTGGTTTGTTTCCTACCGCAAAGGTGAACGAGAAATCAAACTGGAGTTGGCGGGGGCACCGAGGGGCTTCCGGCAAAGTGGGGCTAAGCGCCTTCAACGATTCACGATTTACGATTTCCGATTTACGGATCTGGATTCCCGGCTCCCAGAAGCCTAGCTCCCGGGTTGCCACGCCGGGGTCTCGGAGGGGGCGGGGTGGTCCGGCGCCTCCATCAGCGCGAGCGCCGTGTCCACCAGTTCCGCGCAACTGGGTTCGGCGTAGATGCTCGCCTCCAGGTGGGGCCGGTAGCGTTCGAGCACGCTCTGGAACGCCTGGCGGGAGAGGTGCCCCTTGCGGTACAGCCGCCGCAGGTGGGCCCGGATCACGCCGGCGGCCTTCAGGCTCTGGTAGCCGGTGGGGTCGGCCCGGAAGCACCAGGCCTCCTCCCGGTCGATCAGGAACGCGAGCACCGCGTTGAGGGACAGGTCCTTGTACTGGGCGACCCGCTTCGGGTCGAGGGCCACCCGGGACTGGCGAAGCGCCTGCCGGATGATCTCGTGCCAGCGCCGAAACCGCCCCATGAGGACCACGCTGTTGAAAATCACCTTGTTCGTCTGAAACGACAGCAGGGTGCGGCTCAGCACGGATTTCAGCAGTTCGTCGTTATCGAGGTGCATCTCCCGGCTGATGCGGTAGGGGATGCGCCAGATCTCGTCGGGGGCGTGGGTGTCGAACCGGACCTCCCAGTAGGTGTGGTTCATGGCCCGGGTCGGAAAGCTCAGGATCGTTTTGAACGGCACGAAGTAGTTGTGGGCCACCACGTCGGCGGCGAGGTGGGCGAGGTATCCCCAGGCGAAGGCCTCCTGGCTCGGGCGCCGCGCCCGGGAGAGCACCTCGAGCCCCACGGTCCACCGGTGGCAGTGGCGCAGGTAGTGGGTGAGGCGCTTGGCCACCACGATGTCGGCCGCGATGGAGCCGTAGAGGAAGTCCAGGGGATGGGCCCGCAGGAGGGCCTGGAGGGCGGCGGGCAGGAGACCCAGTTGCTCGAGCACCCGGGTCCCGAGCTCCAGATGGGTGGCCGGGCCCCAGGCGAGGCCCGCGGCCGGAAACAGAAGGATCAGCGCGAAGGCCGCGGCGATCCGGGCGAAAACGGACATGGACGAGGGTTCCTGGGCGGGCGGCGGGCCGCCCGCGGGGTCCGCTGGGTTCGGCAAGACGGCGCGAAGTATAGTGCGGAGGCCCGGGCGGGTCAAAGCGGTCCCCCCTTGCCTTGACCCCTTTTGCGGGGGGCGACTAGAATCCCGCCTCCCCCAACGCGCGGTTGGCGTCGCTCGCCCGGTTTCCGGCCCGGGCCGGGAGCGTCCCTTTTGTCGGGCCGGAACGGCGCCGCCGCCCGGCCCCCCTGGATGACGGTCTGCCATGCCTTCCACCCCCTTTCGCGCCGATCTCTCGGTCCGGCTGGGCCCCCTGGAACTGCGAAACCCGGTCATTACCGCGTCGGGCACCTTCGGGTACGGGGCGGAGTTCGCCGGCTACTGCGACCTGAGCCGGCTCGGGGCCATCGTGGTCAAGGGGCTGAGCCTCGAGCCCCGGCTCGGGAACCCGCCGCCCCGCATCGTGGAAACCCGCGCCGGCATGCTCAATGCGATCGGCCTCCAGAACGTGGGAGTTGAGGCCTTCGCCCGGGAGAAGATGCCGTTCCTGCGGGAGGTGGGCACCCCGGTCATCGCCAACTTCTTCGGCAACACGGTGGAGGAGTACGCCCGGTGCGCCGAGGCCCTGGACCGGGTCGAGGGGCTCGCGGCCCTCGAGGTGAACGTGTCGTGTCCCAACGTGAAGGCGGGGGGCATCGCGTTCGGGACCGATCCGGTCCTCCTCGGGCAGGTGGTGGCCGCGGTGCGCCGGGCGACCCGGCTGCCCCTGATCGTGAAACTGAGCCCCAACGTGGCCGACATCCGCCCCCTGGCCGAGGCGGCGGTGGACGCCGGGGCCGACATGTTGAGCGTGATCAACACGATCCCCGCCATGGCCGTGGACCTGGAGCGCCGGCGCCCCGCGCTCGCGAACGTGACCGGGGGGCTCTCGGGCCCCGCGATCAAGCCGGTGGCGCTCCGGATCGCCTGGGAGGTGCTCCAGACGGTGGACGTGCCGGTGATCGGCATGGGCGGCGTCTGGGACGCCCGCGACGCCCTGGAGTTCTTGTGCCTGGGGTGCCGGGCGGTGCAGGTGGGCACCGTGAACTTTGTGCGGCCGTGGGCGGCGGTGGAGATCGCCGACGGGATCGGCCGCTACCTGGACGGGAAGGGCATCGGCCGGCTCTCGGAGTTCATCGGCACCTTCGAGGCGCGGCGATGAAGGGTTCCGACCTGCGATTCCCCGCGCCCCGGGCGTATTGCCGCTGGGTGGCGGACGACGAGCTGGCCCGCCGGTTCCACGACGAGGAGTGGGGCCGGGACCCGGGCGACGACCGGGCCTGGTTCGAGCTCCTGTGCCTCGAGGTGTTTCAGGCGGGGCTGTCCTGGCGGCTCGTGCTCCACCGGAGGGAGGCGCTCCGGGAGGCCCTCGCCGGGTTCGAACCGGCGGTGCTCGCGGGCTGGACCGGGGCGGACATCGAACGGGCCCTGGGGGCCCCGGGGGTGATCCGCAACCGCCGCAAGCTCGAGGCGGTGGTGGAGAACGCCAGGGCCTTCCTCGGGGTGCGGGCCGAGGCCGGGGCCTTCGGGGCGTGGGTGGACGGCCTTCTGGCCGACGGAGGGGAGGCCGCCGTGGTCCGGGAGTTCCGGCGGCGGTTCCGGTTTCTCGGCCCCACGCTGGTCCGGAGCCTCTTGGAAAGCGCGGCCCGGTTGCCGGTCGTCCACGACCCGGAATGCTACGCGGCAAGGGGCGCGGGGTGAGGCCGCCGGGGATCCGGAAGTTCGAGTTGCCCACCCTGGGCCGGTGGGTCGCCCTGAGCGCCCTGGTGGGCGTGGTGGCGGGGGCCGGCGCCGTCGCCTTCTACTACGCCACGAACTTCGCGACCGAGTTCTTCCTGCACCACCTGGCCGGCTACGCGCCTCCGGAGGAGGGGGTGGTCGACGGCCCGCCGATCGACACCCTGTCCATGTCGTTCCGGTGGTTCCTGGCGCTGATCCCGGCCCTGGGGGGGCTGGTGTCCGGGTGGCTCGTGTACACCTTCGCCCCCGAGGCCGAGGGCCACGGCACCGACGCCGCGATCGACGCGTTCCACAACAAGGGCGGCCTCATCCGGGCCCGGGTGCCCATCGTGAAGACCCTGGCCTCGGCCGTGACCATCGGCACGGGCGGCTCGGCCGGCCGCGAGGGCCCGATCGCCCAGATCGGCGCCGGGTTCGGCTCGTTCCTGGCCACCCGGCTGGGGCTCACCCCGGCCGACCGCCGGGTGCTCCTCCTGGCCGGCATGGCCGGAGGGATCGGGGCCACGTTCCGGGCCCCCCTGGGGGGCGCTCTGTTCGCGGTGGAGGTTCTTTACAAGAACCCCGAGTTCGAGCACGAGGGCCTGATCCCCTCGATCATCGCCTCGATCGTCGCCTACTCGCTGTTCGGGGCCGTCACCGGGTGGGAGCCCCTGCTCGACACGCCGCGGTTTCGGTTCGAACACCCGCCGGAGCTCCTGGCGTTCCTGGGTCTCGCCGTGGCCTGCGCGCTCCTGGGCTGGGTGTACGTGCGGGTTTTTTACGGGGTGCGGGACGCCTTTTCCCGGCTCTCGATGCCGCCGGCGCTCAAGCCCGTGCTGGGGGGGCTCGGGCTGGGGCTCCTGGCCCTGGCCGTGCCCCAGGTGATCGGGTCGGGGTACGGGTGGATCCAGGCGGCGCTGCACGGCCGGATGGCCCTGTGGGTGATGCTGGTGGTGTGCCTGGCCAAGATTCTGGCCACCAGCCTCACGATCTCCTCGGGGGGCTCGGGCGGCGTGTTCGCCCCGAGCCTGGTGATCGGCGCGATGCTCGGGGGGGCGTTTGGCGCCACGGCCGAGGCCCTGTTCCCCACCCTGGTCCAGGACCCCCGGGCCTACGTGCTCGTGGGCATGGCGGGGTTCTTCGCCGGGGTGTCGAACACCCCGGTGGCGACCCTCATCATGGTGAGCGAGCTCACCGGGAACTACGGGCTCCTGGCCCCCCTCATGCTCGTGTCGGTGGCCGCCATGCTCACGGCCCGGGCCACCACGATCTACGAAAAGCAGGTGCCCGGCCGGGTGGACTCGCCGGCCCACCTGGGGGACCTGGTGGTGGACGTGCTCGAGGGGATCCGGGTGCGCGACCTGGAGGACCAGGGCCGCCGGCCCACCCCGGTCTCCGAGGATCTGCCGCTGCCCCAGATCCTGGAGTGCATCGCGGCCGCGGACACGGCCTACTACCCGGTGGTGGACGGCGAAGGCCGGATGACCGGGATCTTCTCCGTCAACGACATCCGCCGGATCCTGAACGAGGACCTGCCCCCCAACCTGGTGATCGCCCGGGACATCGCCGTGCCCCGGGTGATCACGGCCACCCCCGACGAGCCCCTCTCCCAGGTGCTCCGAAAACTCTCGAGCCGGGGGCTCGAGGAGATCCCGGTGGTGGACCCGGCCGACCCGGGACGGGTGCTCTACATGCTGTCGCGGCGCTCGGTGCTCGCCCGGTACACCCGGGAGCTCGAGCACCGAAAGGGGGTGTACGCGGAGGTGTAGGGGAGGGGGTCAAGCCCGGGGCGGGATCGGCCGATGGAAGGAAGGGTTCCCCGTTCCTTCCAGGAGAGTGTGGCGATGACGGACAGACGGTGGGTCGTGGGACTGTGGGCCCTGGCCCTGCTGGGCGCGGCGGGGCCGGCGGGCGCCTGGGGGCTCGAGGGGCTTCGGGCCGTGCGGATCGAGGTGGCGGCGGAGCAGGCCGACCCGGTGGACTGCGAGGTGGAACTCCTCGAGGCCCTGCGGGACGCCGGGATCGCGCCGAGCCCCGACGTCCGGGAGCGGCTCCGGCTCGACGTGGTGCCGGTGGAGGGCGGCTGGTCCGCCGGACTCCTGGTGATCCAGCCCCTGTGCCTCGAGCGCGACCCGCTCCGGTGCGCGGACCAACCCACCTGGATCGAGGTGATCGCCGACCGGGCGGCCGAGAGCCCCCTGCCCCTGGTGCGCGGGGTCGCGGAGCGGTTCGTGGCCGCCTGGAGCCAGGCAAACCCCGAAGCGCCCTGATCAGGCGGCTCCCTCGCGGACCGCTTGCGCCTTGCAGTCGGCGCACAGGTCCGGCTTCACCCACAGGCCCAGCTCGGTCATGAGCTGGGCTTCGCTCGTCCAGAGGATGGGGGCGCCGCACCGGGCACAGGGCAGGTCCACGGGGGGGTGCTCCTTCAGGAACTCCTCGCACCGCGGGCAAAGCCGGTGGGGCTCGGGCCGGCCCAGGCGCTCGTGGAGGAGTTGGTCGAACCGGGTGAAGGTCCAGGTGCCGCCGCACCCCTCCTGGCGGCACGGCACCTCCCGGTCGGCCAAGGCCTCGATCCGCTCCTGGCAGCTTGGGCACAGCCGCCGGGGGGGCTTCCGGCCCCGCCGGAGGTCCGCCAACTGCTGGACCGCGGTGTAGGTCCAGGTGCCGGGGCACGCGTGCACCCGGCACGGCATCTCCCGGTCGGCGAGGCCCTTCAGGTCTTCCTGGCACCGGGCGCACCGCCGCCGGGGCGGTTCGGTGCCCAGGCCTTTCCGCTCGGCCACGAGCTGGGCGAACGCGGTCCAGGTCCAGGTGCCGTCGCAGCCGCGCACGGCGCAGGCGACCTCCCGGTCAGCGAGTTCCTTCAACCGCTCCTGGCAGGCGCGGCACAGGCGCTTCGGGGGCTTGCGGCCGGCCTTCCGGTCGAGAAGCTGCTCGAACCGGTTGTAGGGCACGGTCCCCTCACAGCCGGGCACCCGGCAGGGAAGTTCCCGGTCCTCCAGTTCCCGGAACTCCCGGTAGCACGCGGGGCACATCCGCTGGGGCGGCGGCGCGTCCCCGGCGGCCAGGCGTTCCTCCGCGCTCCACCGCCAGGTGCCGTCGCAGCCGGGCACCCGGCAGGGGACCTCCTGGGCCCCGGCCTCCTTGGCCTCCGTCCGGCAGGCGGAACACAGAAGCTCCCGGGGTTCGCGCCCTCGGACCTTCCAGACAAGCTGTTGGAACCGGGTCACCGTGACGGTGCCGTCGCAGCCCGGTCGGCCGCAGGGCCGCTCCTGATCGGCGAGGTCCCGGTACAGGGCCTCGCACCGGGCGCACATGCGGGGCCGGGGTTCCCGCTCCCCGCGCCGGAGGGCCTGGAGGATCTCCTCGGCGCTTTGGGTCCAGGTGTTCCGGCAGCCCGGCACCCGGCAGGGGACCTCCCGGGGCTGCACGGCGGCGGTGAGCGAGATGCGCATGGTGAATCCCTCCGTGCGTTAGGTCGCGGGGCCGGCCGGCGGTTCGGTGATCCGGAGGAGCACGTCGGGCGACCCCCCGCCGTGTTGGGGCTCCCCGGGGATCCGGAGCCGAAGGCCGGGCCGCGCCCCCGGGGGAATCCGCACCCGGAGCCGCCGGGTGCCCCGGGGGGAGGGAAGGGCGATCTCGACGGTTCCGCCCCGCTCCCGGGTCTCCCGGGCCACCGGCAGTTCGTACTCCAGCACGGCCCGCGGCTTCGGGCGCGGTAGCGCCGTGCGCACCAGCCGGCCGAGGAGCCCGGGCTTCCTGGGGAGCCCCTTCCGGGGGTTCCCACGGGGCGTTTTCGGCCTTCGGGTTCCCGAAAGGGGCTGGAACAGGCCTCCGAGGGGCCCCACAAACACGAACCCCCCGAAGAAGACCCCGCCCCGGCGCGCGTGGAACACCCGGCGCAGGTAGGCCTCGTCGAACCGAAGGCCCTGGCGTCCGAACTCCTGGGCCATCTGTCGGAACAGCGCCCCGAAGACGGGATGGGTGAACAGGTCGCGGAAAAGGTCCTCCGGCCGAAAGCCGGGCTCGAACTCCGGCCGGCCACCGGCGCGGGCCTCGTCGTAAGCCCGCCGCCGGGCCGGGTCGCCGAGGACGGCGTAGGCCTCGGTCAGATCCTTGAACGCTTCCTCGGCCTCCCGGCTTCCGCCGTTGCGGTCGGGATGGAGCTCGAAGGCCTTCCGCCGGTACGCCCTTCGGATCTCTTCGGGGCCCGCGTCGGGCGAAACCCCCAGGATGGCGTAGTAGTCCTTCACGCCGACTCCTCTTCCGGAGCGCACGTCGAGAAGAACTCGCGAAGGTGCTTCGCCGTTTCGTCCGGGTTTTCCAGGGGCGCCAGGTGGCCGGCCCGGGACACCCTGGCCCACCGGCCGTTCCGGGCGCGTGCGGCCATCTCCCGGGCCACCTCGGGCGGGGTCAGGGCGTCGTCGGCCCCCGCGAGGAACAGAAGGGGCCGATCGCACCGCTCCAGCACGTCCTCGTACGAACCCCGGTCCCGGATGGCCGCCACGTCGCGGGCGAAGGCCTCGGGGCCCACGGCCGTGCCCATCTCGACCACCAGATCCTCCAGGGGGCCGCCCAGGTGGTACGGGGCGAGCACGCTTGCGGCGAAGGTGCGAAGCACCTGGTCGAAGGCGCCCCGCCGGATCAGCTCGAGCACCTGCTCGCGTTTGGCCCGGCGCTCGGGTGTGTCGCCGAAGGCCGTCGTGTCCACGAGGGCCGCGGCCGCGACCCGCCGGGGCCAGTGCCTGAGGAGCTCGAAGGTGATGTATCCCCCCATGGAAAGCCCGGCCACGAAGGCCGAGGGGGCGCCCAGTTCGTCGAGTACGCCCACGATGCGGGCGGCCGCCTCCCGCAGGCTTCCCGCCCCCCAGACCCTCGGGTACACCACGCGCCACTCCGGGGCCAACAACTGTCCCACCGGGCGCCACAACCGCTCGTCACATCCCAGACCCGGGACGAGCACGAGCACCGGGCCGTTTCCTTCCACGATCGCGTCCATGGGATATCACCGCTGGAAGGCTGGGAGGCTGGGACGCCAGAAGGCCAAAATCATTCCTGATACCTGCGTCGTCGCCTGACCCGATGGGGGCACTTCCCATGCGAAAAATTCAGCGGACGGAAGCCGGGAACCCCTTTCCCTCCGACTCCTGCCCCGGCGGTTCCGTTCAAGGAGTGTAGGGCCCCGCCGGGGCGTGGGGAGCGGAGTTCCCAGTCTTCAGACCGGAGACCGCCAACCGCCGTGACGGCTTTCAACCTACACGATCCCGGGCTAAGATTCCAAGACCACTGGTGTCTGCCCCGTTCCCAGCGCCCGGAGGATCCGATGGAACCGCTTCCGCTCCTTCGTCCCGAGTTCCCCGCGCTGCTCGTCCCGGTGGCGGGCCGGATGGCCGTGGCGTTCGTGTGCGGCGCCCTGGTGGGCTCCGAGCGGGAGTGGAAGGGGAAGCCGGCCGGGCTCCGCACGAACATCCTGATCTGCCTGGGGGCGGCGCTCTTCACCATGGGCTCGGAGTTCATGGCCAAGTTCGTGGCCCACGCACCCCAGGAGTCCACCCGCATCGCGGCCCAGATCGTGAGCGGGGTGGGGTTCATCGGGGCCGGGGCGATCCTGCGGAGCGGCCGGGGTGTCGTGGGGCTCACCACGGCGGCCACCATCTGGCTCGTGGCCGCGATCGGGGTCGTGGTGGGGATGGGGTACTGGCTTGTGGGGCTCATCACGGCCGTGATGACCGTCGTGACCCTGGTGGCCTTGGGGCGGGTGGAGAAGCGGCTCATGGGGCCGTGCGACATGCGCACGGTGGAGGTCGAGCTGGGGCCGGACCGGCCGGTGACCCTGGCCCGCCTGGAGGCCATTCTCGAGAGCGCCCACTGGCCCACCCGGGTGGACAAGATCGAGGCCCACGACGGGGGCACCCGGGTGCGGTTCACCTACTGCGCCCGGCACCCCTCCCACCGCGGGATCCTCTGGGACCTGGGCCAGATCCTGGAGTAAGGCCCGCGGCTACTTCTTCGGCGGCGCCTTCTCGATTTTGACCGCCGCCCGCATGCCCCGGTCGGCGTGGCCCGGGATCGTGCAGGTGAGGGGGTAGGTGCCCGGGGTCACGGCCACGAAGAAGAGCCGCAGGGTCTGGCCGGGATAGAGCTCGAACGAGGTGAACCGCCACGCCTTGGCCTCCACCACCTCGGGCACCTCGGCCTTGCGGGCGGCGATGGCCCGGAGGAAGTCGGGGGCGGCGAAATAGTGCTTCTCGCGGCCGCGGTTCACGAGTTCCATGATGTAGGGTTTGCCTTCGCGGAAGGAGAGCACCTGGGGCTCGAACCGGTACTCCGTCATCTCCACCCGGACCGTTTCCGCCTGGGTCCAGTCGGCGGCCTCGACCCAGGGGGTCGGGTCCTTCACGTACCCCAGGGGGACACAGGCCCCCAGGGCCAAAAGGCCTGTCAGTCCGACGAGCCAACACCGCGGCTTTGCCATCTGAAACTCCTCCCGTTTCACGAACGCCCTCCAGACCGCCGCGGCCCCGTTGCGGGTTTCGCGGCCCGGGGCTGAAGCCTCGACCCGCCACAACCGCGAAAGGGTTCCTCGAAAACGGCTACGGGGGCGGCAGGGCCCAGGAGCGGCGCTCCACGACCCGCACGGGCACCGGGCCGATGTCCTCGAACGCCCGGGCCGGAAGGCGCGACTCGAACACCTCCAGGGTGATCACGTTGCCCCGCAGTTGCGGGCAGTAAAAGGTCAGCACCACTCCGCCGATCCGGCCGCTCTCGTAGAGCCCGGTAACGGCCGGGCGAAGGGCGCGGGCCACCCGGTGGGCGAACGCGCCGAGCCCGCGGCGGTCGAACTTCCGAAACGTGACCTTGGATTTCGCGAGCACCACCAGTTCCCCGGCGTCCCCCAGCCAGACGCCGGCCACATAATACAGCCCCCCGCACCCGGCTTGGAAGCACAGGGTCTCGAGCGGCGCGGCCCAGCCCCCGAGCCGCGGATCCACGTACAGGGGCTTCTGGCTGAACGCCGAGGCCACGCAGGTCCAGGCCAACCCGACGCACAGAACCACCCAGACCGGACCACGCATCCCCAACCTCATCCCTCCGGATCCCCCGTACCGACGCTCTCTTCTTACCGCGTCTGGGCCAGGGCGCAAGGCACCGGGCTTGATCCAACCCCGCCATGTCCCCCATGCTTGCGGCTCGCAGTTGGGACGGAGGTGAGCCATGCCGGAGAGGCGCTGGCGGTTCTGGATCGACCGCGGGGGGACGTTTACCGACATCGTAGGCCTGGCGCCGGATGGGCGGTTGCACGTGCGAAAGCTTTTGTCGGAGAACCCCGACCGGTACGAAGACGCCGCGCTGGAGGGAATCCGGGAACTCCTGGGGCTGACGGCCGGACAGGAGATCCCGGAGGAGATCGTCGGGGCGGTACATATGGGGACCACGGTGGGCACCAACGCATTGCTGGAGCGCAGGGGGCAACCGACGGCCTTGGTGGTTACCGAGGGGTTCGAGGATTTGCTGCTCATCGGGGACCAAACTCGGCCGGAGTTGTTCGCCCTCGAGATTCGCCGGCCTGCACCCCTGTTCGACCGGGTCATCGGGGCACCGGAGCGGGTGGGAGCGGACGGGTCGGTGGTGCGGCCCCTCGACGTGGAAGAACTGGAACGCCGGCTCGCGCAGGTGCGGGCCGAGGGGTTCGACTCGGTGGCCATCTGCCTGCTTCACGCCTACCGGTATCCGCAGCACGAACGCGAGGCGGAGGCTGTGGCCCGTCGCTTGGGGTTTGGGCAGATTTCCGCCTCGCACCGGGTGAGCCCGTGGATGCGGGCGGTGAGCCGTGGCGAGACGACCGTGGTGGACGCCTACCTCTCCCCGGTGTTGCGCCGCTACGTACAGCGGGTGGAGCGGGCGTTGCCCCGGGGAGCTTGCCTGTCGTTCATGCAGTCGAACGGGGGCCTCGTGAGGGCGGATCGGTTCCGCGGAAGGGACTGCGTGCTGTCCGGGCCAGCCGGGGGGATCGTGGGGGCGGTGGCCGTGTGCCGGAAGGCCGGGTTTCCCAAGGTGATCACCTTTGATATGGGAGGGACCTCCACCGATGTGGCCCACTATGACGGCGAGCTCGAGCGCGAGGTGGAGACGGAGGTGGCCGGGGTCCGGATGCGGGTACCGATGCTGCGGATCCACACGGTGGCGGCGGGCGGTGGTTCGGTGCTGCGATTCGCCGGGGGGCGCTACCGGGTGGGACCGCAGTCGGCCGGGGCCGACCCGGGGCCTGTGGCCTACCGTCGGGGCGGGCCGCTTACCGTAACCGATGCCAATGTGATGTTGGGCCGGATTCGGGCGGAATCGTTTCCCCGGGTGTTCGGGCCGGGGGGCGACGAACCCTTGGATGTGGAGGCGGTACGGCGGGAGTTTGACCGCTTGAGTGCCGCGATCCGGGCCGAAACGGGAGACCGGCGGACCCCGGAGGAGGTGGCCGAGGGGTTCCTACAGGTGGCCGTGGAGCGGATGGCCCTCGCGATCAAACGAATCAGCGTGGAGCGCGGTCACGACGTGACCCGATACGTACTGTGCTGTTTTGGCGGGGCTGGAGGGCAGCACGCTTGCCGCGTGGCCGAGGTGCTGGGCATGGACCACGTCTTCCTGCACCCCTTGGCCGGGGTGTTGTCGGCCTACGGCATGGGCATGGCGGCACACCGGGTGGTCCGACAGGCGACGGTGGAGGCGGAATGGGGAGATGGCGTGGAAACCCAACTCCACGGGTCGCTGGCAGGATTGGCGCGAGAGACCCAGGCCGAGCTGGCCGGCCAGGGGTTTGCGGCCCGGGAGATCCAAGTGCGCCGTCGCGTGTATGTGCGCTACCGCGGAACGGATACAGCCCTGGCGGTCGAGGCAGATCCCCTGGCGGGGATCCCAGAGCGGTTCCGCCGGGAGCACCGAATCCGGTTCGGGTTCGCGCTGGACCGGCCGATCGTGGTGGAGGCGGCCGAGGTGGAGGCCCTGGGGGGCGAGCGGGAACCGGGGCAACTGCAGTTGGCGGGGGGCGGTTCGCCCACGGGATGGGGTAGCGGGAGGGCCTATTTCGGCGGCCGGTGGACCGAAGTGCCGGTGGTGGGGCGCCAGGCGCTGGGGGGACGGCGACTGGAGGGCCCAGCGATCGTGGTGGACGACACCTCCACGGTCGTGGTGGAACCGGGGTGGATGGCCGAGTCGGACGGGGAGGGCGGCTTGGTATTGCGGCGGACGACCCGCCGGCGCGCGCGGATGCCTAAGGACGATCGGCCGGATCCCGTGCGACTAGAGATCTTCAATCGCCGGTTCATGGCGGTGGCGGAGCAGATGGGCGAGACCCTCCGGAACACCGCCCAATCGGTCAACATCAAGGAGCGGATGGATTTTTCGTGCGCGGTGTTCGACGAAGCGGGTCGTCTTGTGGCCAACGCCCCCCACATCCCGGTGCACCTGGGGTCCATGACCCGGAGCGTGGAGGCGCTGATCGCAAAGACCGGCGGCCGATTCGAACCCGGGGAGGCCTATGCCCATAACTCTCCCTACCACGGGGGAACCCACTTGCCGGACATCACCGTGGTGACGCCGGTGTTCCGGCCTGGCGAGACGATGCCGTCGTTTTTCGTCGCCTCGCGCGGTCATCACGCCGACGTGGGGGGTGTCACCCCGGGGTCGATGCCGCCCGGCAGTCGCACGGTGGACGAGGAAGGGGTCTGGACGGACGGGTTGCGGATCCTGGAAGGCGGGCGGTTTTGCGAGGGAGCCGTTCGAAACTGGCTGGCCGGCGGAGCGTGGCCGGCCCGAAACCCTGACCAGAATCTCGGCGATCTGCGAGCCCAGTTGGCGGCTAACGAGACGGGGGCCCGGGAGTTGCTCCGGTTGTGCGAGGAGTTCGGGTGGCCCACCGTCTCGGCGTATATGGGACACGTGAGGGCCAACGCGGCGGCCTGTGTTCGCCGATTGACTGCCAGACTGCGGCCTGGTTCGTTCGAGGTGAAGACGGACCGGGGCGTGCGCATCCGGGTGCGGGTCGACGTGGACCCGAAGCGGGAAACAATCCAGGTGGATTTCTCGGGGACTTCTCCCCAGCAGTCGTCCAACGTAAACGCCCCCCTGGCCGTGACCCAGGCAGTGGTTCTCTACGTGCTGCGCACCCTGCTCGACGATGAGATCCCGCTCAATGCGGGATGCCTGGACCCGGTCGACTTGATCGTGCCTTCCGGAAGCGTGCTGAACCCCCGGCCCCCTGCCGCCGTGGCCGCCGGCAATGTCGAAACCTCCCAGGCGGTAGCCGACGCCCTGTTCGGGGCCCTCGGGGTCCTCGCCGGGAGCCAAGGAACCATGAACAACTTCACCTTCGGTGACCGGGACCACCAGTACTACGAAACGATCGCCGGGGGGGCCGGAGCAGGCCCGGGGTTCCCAGGGGCGGATGCCGTGCAGACCCACATGACGAACACGAAGATCACGGACCCGGAGGTCCTGGAGTGGCGGTACCCCGTGCGGGTCGAACGCTTCGCGATTCGAAGGGGGAGCGGAGGAGGGGGACGTTACCGAGGGGGGGATGGCGTCGTGCGCCGGATCCGGTTTTTGCGGCGGATGTCTGCGGCCATCGTGTCGGACCGACGGGTGCGGGGGGCGTTCGGTTTAGCGGGAGGAACCCCGGGAGCCTGCGGCCGCAATGCGGTGGAACGGGCGGACGGGTCCGTGGAGGAACTGCCCGGCTGCGCCCAGGTGGACATGGGCCCTGGAGATGTTTTTGTGATCGAAACCCCGGGCGGCGGGGGGTATGGCCGTCCCACGGAGGAACACCTGGATGATTGACGTACAAACGGCCCATCTGGCGGCTTTGACGGCTTACGCCCTGGGGGCGCTGCTCTGTGGTGTTTCGAGGGGGCGGGGGACGGCGTCTGGAAGGATGGGGCTCGCCGCCGCCGCGCTGGGCTGGCTCGTTCAGGCGGGGCTTCTCATCGTTCGGTGGGCCAAGGCGGGGTATCTGCCGGTCACGGGGCTTTTCTCCACGCTCCACTTCCTCGCCCTGTGGCTCGTGGGCATGGCGCTCTACTTTGCCTGGCGGTACCGGGCCCGGGGGCTCCTGCCCGGGGCCCTCGGGCTCGGGGCGGCGGCCCTGTGGGGCGCCTCGTACGGATCCATGGACCTCCAGCCCCTGAGCCCCGCGCTCGACACCCCGCTCTTTCTGATCCACGTGGCCACCTCGTTTGCGGCCTACGGGCTCTTCGGGCTCGCCGCGCTCGTGGGCGCCTACCGGGCCCTGGGGCTTTCGGGGTCCGGCCTGGGGGAGGAGCGCCGGATGCTCGACGAGTCCCTGTACCTGGGGTATCTCCTGTTCACCTGGTGCATGGTGGCGGGGAGCCTGTGGGCCTACCTGGCCTGGGGGTCCTACTGGACCTGGCGGATCAAGGGGCTGTGGTCCACGATCGTGTGGTTCTTCTACTCGGCCGTGATCCACGTGCGCCACCGGCCGGCCTGGCAGGGGTGGCGGCTCAATGCGCTCACCATCGGCGGGTTCGGCCTGGTGCTCTTCAC
>CAZUYO010000021.1:0-1154 GCA_964624725.1 uncultured Thermodesulfobacteriota bacterium | reverse complement strand
CCCTCCGGCGGGGACAGGCGGTGACGTTGGCCTTTGAAGGCTTTTGGCCGCCTAGCCGCCAAGCAGCCCAGCCGCCCAGCGGAACTCCCATCAAAGGAGCATCATCGTGAAACGCCTGCTCCAGAGCCTTTGGAACCTCGCCGTGGCGCCGGGCACGTTCGTGGTGCTGAGCGTGCTGTGGTGCCTGGACCTCGCGGCGGGGTCGATCCTCGCGTACCGGGCCGATCCCCGGTTCTGGATGAAGATGGACGCGGTGCCGTTCAACGTGTGGCTCCGGGAGGCGGCGCCGGCCCAGTGGCCCGGTTCGTGGTGGGTCTACGGCCTCGTCGTTCTGACCTATCTCGTGGTCGCGAGCCTCGTCCTTTGCACCCTGAACTGGTTCTGGCGGCGGCGCCGGGGGGTGCGGGGGCTCGCGGAGGTCCTCGTGCACCTGGGATTTTTGCTCATCTTCGTGGGGTTCGTGCTGGGCAGCGGGTTCGGCTCGCGGGCCCAGGGACTGCGGGTGCCGGTGGGGGCGGAGGCCGGGGCCGCGGGAACGCCCTACCGCCTCCGGGTCGAGGCCGTGGAACCGGTGCCGGGGCCGGACGGGCGGCCCTGGGACGTGCAGACCCGGGTCAGCCTGTGGCAGGGGGAGGCCAAGGTGGCGGAGGGTGCGGTGCGCACGAACCATCCCCTGATCCACGGGACCACCGTGGTGTATCCCCAGGGGGTGCAGACCGTGGTGCGGGGCGCCCGGGTGGCCACCACCCAGGGCACGGCGGAGGTTTCCGTGGGAGGGGAGGTGGAGCTGGCCCCGGGGTTGCGCCTCGCCGCGGTGGGCGCCCTGAGCCCGGGAGAGCGGTGGGGCCCGTATTTCGGCCCGGGGGTGCTCGTGGAGGTGCGCAAGGAAAGCGGGGCCGCGGGCCGGGCCTTCCTCGCCCCGGGCATGGGACCGACCCGGGTGGGGGACCTGGGGCTTCGGCTCGTGGACCTGGATCTCGAGCCCAACGGCGTGTACAACGTGCACCAGGACCCAGGAGTCTGGTTCGTGCTGGTGGGCGCCGTCCTTCTGACCCTGGGCACGATCTGGGCCGCCGCGCTCTACTTCGCCCGCCGGTCCCTGACCCCGGCCTAGCTCCCTTGGCGTTTAGCAAGGGATGTGAAGTATTGTTGCA
>CAZUYO010000020.1:11414-20720 GCA_964624725.1 uncultured Thermodesulfobacteriota bacterium | reverse complement strand
AGGCCGAGATCCGGGAGGGCCGCTACCGGGTGACCGGCCGGGAGGTGCTCCCGCGACTGCTGCGGGAGCACGCCTGGGGCCTGGAAGAGAGGATCCGCGCCTACGCCGACCTTTAGCCCGGCGCTCCAGCAGGCCCCATGCCCCCTAATCGCGCCTACTTGCTAATGCCTTCAAGGGGATTGCCGGAGGCGGGTGGGGGACTGGTTCCGGCCGGGCGCGAGTGCGGCACCCTTTTCGCCGCGCCTTCGCATGCCGTTGTCGGCTCGGTGGGTGGAGGCGCCGGTGGCGGAAGTTCCGGATCTTGCAAGGTGATCCAAGCCCGGTGGGGGCGCGGCGACGTGAGGAGCCGCACCCGGCTCTCCACCAGTCCCCCACCCGCTGGTGTCTCGAAGCAATAGCAGGGATCTGACAATACTTCCGTTGGTGTTGACAGCCGACAGAGTAGTACGTGCCAAGGCGAGATGCGGTAGCCCGTTGACCGTGGACCGCCGACCGAGGACCGTAGACCGCGGACTCCAGACCGTGGACTGTAGACCGTAGACCGATTTTTTCCCGTGTCCCCGCGCCCGCCTCCGTTTCCGCCCCCGGCGGACGGCGCCCCTCGGCGAAGGAGGTGGAGCCATGCCCATGTATCCGTACCACTGCCCCAAGTGCCAGAAGGACTTCGACGTGGAGATGCGGCCCACGGAGGTGGGCAAGCGGCAGGTGGAATGCCCGAGCTGCCACGAGAAAAAGGTGACCCGGGTCTACACCGGGTTCTTCGCCAAGACGAGCCGCAAGGCATGAGCCACCGGAGCGGGCGCGGCGGGTTGGACCGGGGCGCCCCGCCGGCGGGGATCTCCGAGCTGCCGAGGCAGGCCGCCGTGCCTGCCGTTTTTGTGGGTTCGGTCTGAGACGAGGTGAAAGGGATTCATGTTCGCGCCGCCCATCGAACGGGTGTTGAGGGAACTGCAGAAACTCCCGGGGGTCGGGGAGAAGACCGCCACGCGGTTCGTGCTCCACCTCCTCAAGGCGCCGAAGGCCGATGTGGAGGCGCTGGCCCGCGCCCTGGTGGACCTGCGGGAGAAGATCCGGCCGTGTTCCGTGTGCTTCCAGGTGACCGACGCCGATCCCTGCGCGATCTGTAGTTCCCCGCGGCGCGACCGTCGGGTGGTGTGCGTGGTGGAGGACCAGGCGGCGCTCCTCGCGATCGAGCGCACCCGGAGCTACTTCGGGCTGTACCACGTCCTGGGGGGGCATCTGTCGCCCATGGAGGGGGTGGGGCCGGAGGACCTGCGGGTCCGGGAGCTCGTGGAGCGGGTCCGCGGGGGGGAGGTGGAGGAGGTCATCGTGGCGACGAACCCCCACGTGGAGGGGGAGGCCACGGCGCTCTACCTGAAGAAGCTCCTCGATCCCCTGGGGGTCAAGGTGACCCGGATCGCCCGGGGCGTGCCCCTGGGGGGTGATCTCGAGTACATCGACGCCCTCACCCTGGGCCGGGCCCTGGAAGGCCGGAGTTCGCTGTGATGGTGGTGCGGGGCGTCTGGCGCACGGCCGAGGGGAAGCCCTTTTTCGCCAACCTCAAGGTGATGCGGGCCGTGCTGCGGCGCCTGGAGGAGGCGCTCGGCCCCGGGGGAGCGGTGCGGGCCTGGGCGTTCCTGGACGACCGGTTCGGGTTCGTGGCGGAGGGGCCCGACACCCTCCCGGAACTCCTGGCGGACGCCCGGCGCCGGGCAGATGAGGCGTTCAAGGCCGAGAACCGCGAACCCCTGTGGGCCCCGGGCCCCGTGGGGGAACCGGTCTCCCCGGGGGATCCCGATCCCGCCGCGGAACTCGCCCGCTGGCCCGTAGAGGCCGGGCTCGCCGAAACGCCGGAGGACTACCCCTGGTGCGGGGGCGGGTGGCTCATTCGATAGGGGAGGCCGCCTCCGGCGCCTTGGGCCGGATCGCCCCCTGGGGGCAGACCTGCACGCACAGGCCGCACTCCACGCACAGTTGCTCGTCCACCCGGGCCCGGCCGTCGGGCCCCCGCACCAGGGCCGGGCACTCGAACCAGGTGGTGCAGTAGCCGCATCCCACGCACGACTCCGTGCGGGGCATGGTGATCGCGCCCCGGGGGCACTCCACCTGGCACAGCCGGCACAGGGTGCATTTCGCCTCGTCCACCCGGTAGGCGTCGCCCTCCCGGGAGATCGCCCCGAAGGGGCAGGCCTCCAGGCACCGGTCGCACCGGGTGCAGACCCCGCAGTGAAAGCACCGCTCCCGGGCCTCCCGGGCGGCCCGCTCGGCCGGAAGGCCCCGGTCCACCTCGGAGAACCCCCAGATCGCCTCGTCGGGCGGGAGCCGGCGCATCCGCGCCGGGGGGGCGTCGGCGAAATACCGCCGTTGGATCATCCGCAACGGCGGAACCGCCTGGGCGCGGCCGGCCCTCGGGCCGGCGGGGTCCGCCCAGGCCTCCACGCTCACCCCCGGCCCCCGGGCCACCCGCAGGGTCTTTCCGTCCAAGGGCTCGCACAGAAGGTCGGCGTGGATCGCCAGGGCCGCCCGTTTGCCGGCATTCACGGCGTGGGCCACGGTGCCCTCGGCCCCGGGGCGGGCGTCGCCGGCCACGTAGAGCCCCGGAACCCCGGTGCGACCCCAGGGGTCCGGCGCGAGGTCCGGCGGGGCGCCCTCGGGCAGCGCCGGCTCCATCCCCACCGCCACGATGACCGCGTCCACCTCGGCCCAGAACTCGGCCGGCTGTCCCTCGGCCTGGGGCGAGAGCCCGAAGGGTTGCTCCGCGTCGGCCCGGGTGTTCCGGAACCGCACCGAGAGGGGCCGGCTCCGCCCGGGCGAGATGGCCTCGGGCGCCGCGTGAAACCGGAAGAAGATCCCCTCGGCCCGGGCCGCCTCGACCTCCTCGGGAATCGCCCGCATCCGCTCGGGCGCCCGGCGGTAGTACACGGTGACCTCGGCGCCGAGCCGCCGGGCCGACCGGGCGGCGTCGATGGCGGTGTTCCCGCCCCCGATCACCGCCACCCGGCGTCCGACCGCGGGGGCCTCCCCCTCCTTGACCGCCGCCAGGAACGAGAGCCCGGACCACACCCCCTCCCGGTCCTCGCCCGGGATCCCCAGGCGGCGCTCCCGCCCGGCCCCGGTGGCCAGGAGGACCGCGTCGTAGCCCTGGAGTTCGGCCCAGGACAGGTCCTCGCCGACCCGGATCCCGGTGCGGATCCGCACGCCGAGCCCCGCGACCCGTTCGATCTCGGCCCGCACCACGTCTTTGGGAAGGCGGTATTCGGGAATGGCCCACCGGAGCATGCCCCCGGGCTCAGGGCGGGACTCCAGCACCTCCACCTCGTGGCCCCACCGGGCGAGGTGGTAGGCGGCGGTGAGGCCGGCGGGGCCCGCGCCCACCACGGCCACGCGCCGTCCGGAGGACTCGACGGACGGGGGTTCGGGGGGCGTTTGCGCGCCCGCGTCGCCGGCCGCCCGCTCGATGGCATGGACCCGCACGGCGCCGTCGTGCTGGCCCCGGTTACAGGCGGCTTCGCAAAACTGGGGACACACCCGCCCCAGGGTGGCGGGAAATGGGTGCTCCCGCAGCAGCATCGCCGCCGCCTCGTCCCACCGGCCGTCCGCGGCCAGGGCGACGAGCCGCTCCACGTCGTTTCCGGCCGGGCACGCCTCCACGCAGGGGCTCACCTTGTCCTGGTGGCGGGGGCGCCAGGCGGGCTTCCAGTTCCCCTCGGCGTCCCGGGGCAGGGGGCCGTGGACCACCTCCACCGGCACCCGAGGCCGGCCCGGTAGGGTCGCCCCGAACCGGGTCACGCAGGGGTACCGGACCACCAGGGCGGCCACGCCCCCCTCGGGATTCCGGGCGTGGTCCCAGGCCCGGAACAGTTTCCGCTGGAATCCTTCCGCGTCGAAGGGGTCCGCGTGGTCGATGTACTCCACCCCGCAGCCCCGGATCAGGCCCTCCAGCGAGATCGCCCGGCCGGGGTGGCTGTCGGCCGTGGTCCCGAACTCGGGCGTGGGCTGCATGCCGGTCATGCCGGTGATCTCGTTGTCGAGGACCACGAGGACGAACCGGGCCCCGTTGTACACCGCGTTTTCGAGGGCGGCGGCGCCGGAATGGTAGAAGGTGCTGTCGCCGATGGTGGCCACGATGGGGGGCGGCTCCCCGTCCTGGGCGTGGGCGTGGTAGAAGCCGGCCGCCATGGAGACCGAGGCCCCCATGCAGTGCACCGTGTCCACCGCGCCGAGATTGAGGCCCAGGGTGTAGCAGCCGATGTCCCCGGGGAAGAGCCCGCGGGGAAACGCCCGACGGATGCCCCAGAAGGCGGCCCGGTGGCCGCAGCCCGGGCACAGCGTGGGCCGCCGGATGGGAAGCCCGGCCGCCGGGCCGGGGCCCTCCGCCCTCTCGGGCGGAACCTCGTACCCGGCCTGCGCCAGCGCCGGTCGGAGCACCCCCACGAGCCGCTCGGGGGTGAGTTCCCCCTGGCGGGGCACATGGCCGGTGAGCCGGCCCCAGACCTCCACGTTCGCCCGGAGGAGGGTTTCCAGAACGGCGTCGGGTTCCTCGATCACGAGCACCCGGTCGCAGCCCCCGGCCAGGGTTTCGGCGACCCCCGCGGGCAGGGGGTGGGCCACCGCGAGCTTGACGACCGGAACCCGGTCGGCGAGCCCGAATCGCTCCAGGAGGTCCATCGCGTAGCCGTAGGCGATGCCCCCCGCGACGATGACCAGGGGATGGCGACCGGGTGGCAGGCCGAGCCGGTTCTCCGGCCAGGAAGCCACCTCGCGGGCGATGGCGTCGAGCTTCTCGTTCAGCAGCCGGTGGAGTTCGAACCGGGCCCGCGGGGTCGCGGCCCACCGCCGGGGGTTCTTCTCGAACCGCGCCCGGCGGCGCGGCCCCTCCACCGGGCCGCACGCGATCCGTTGGCTCGAGTGGCAGATCCGCAGCGTCGGCCGCAGGATCACCGGGATCTCGTGGCGCTCCGAAAGCTCGAAGGCCCGGGCGCACAGATCCTTGGCCTCCTGGGCGTCGGAGGGGTCGAGCACCGGGAGCTTGGCGAACCGGGCGAAAAGCCGGGTGTCCTGCTCGGTCTGGGAGCTGTGGGGGCCGGGATCGTCGGCCACCACGATCACGAGCCCCCCTTTGACCCCGATGTACGCGGCCGAAAGGGCCGGGTCGGCCGCCACGTTGAGCCCCACCTGCTTCATGGCCACCATGGTGCGCTTGCCGGTGTACGCGGCGGCCAGCGCGGTCTCCAGGGCCACCTTCTCGTTGGTGGACCATTCCGCGTAGAGGTCGAGCCCCATCTCCTCCTTGAACCGGACCACGGCCGGCAGGATCTCGGAGCTCGGGGTTCCCGGGTACGAGGTGGCGAACTGGCAGCCCGCCTCCACGATGCCCCGGGCGATGGCCTCGTTGCCCAGAAGGAACCGGTACTCGGTCGCGTGCATGGGGACTCCGTGGGAACGGCGTGGGGGCAAGGGGGGAGGCCCGGACGGCTGGACCCGTCACGTCTCCCCAGGAGACAACGCGGGCCGGTGCCGCGGGGCTCTCGCGGCACCGGCCCGGCCGGTTGGCTACGCCGCCTTGGGCGACGGGAACGACTTGATGGCCTCCCAGGCCTTGGCGAGCTCCTCGTCGGGGAGCTCGTACTCCTCGAGCTTCTTCTGGAAGTAGGCGTCGTAGGCCGACATGTCGAAATGCCCGTGGCCCGACAGGAGGAACAGGATCGTCTTCTCCTTGCCCTCCTCCTTGGCCTTCAGGGCCTCGTTGATGGCGCCCCGGATCGCGTGGCTCGACTCGGGGGCCGGCACGATGCCCTCGGCCCGGGCGAACGTGACCGCCGCGTCAAAGCACTCCACCTGGTGGAACGCCTCGGCCCGGATCAGGTTGTCCAAGAGAAGCTGGCTCACCAGCGGGGCCATGCCGTGGTACCGGAGCCCGCCCGCGTGGATGCCCGGCGGCACGAAGGTGTGCCCCAGGGTGTGCATCGGCAGGAACGGGGTCATGCCCACGGTGTCGCCGAAATCGTAGTGGAAGTGGCCCTTGGTCATGGTGGGGCAGGCCGTGGGCTCACACCCGATCACGTCGATCTCCCGGCCGTGGATCTTGTCGTAGAGGAACGGGAAGGTGAGCCCGGCGAAGTTGGACCCGCCGCCGCAGCACCCGAGGATCACGTCGGGGTAGTCGCCGGCGAGCTCCATCTGCTTCTTGGCTTCGAGCCCCACCACGGTCTGGTGCAGGAGCACGTGGTTGAGCACCGAGCCCAGGGCGTACTTGGTGTCCTCCCGGCTCGCCGCGTCCTCCACCGCCTCGGAGATCGCGATGCCCAGGGACCCGGTGCTGTTGGGGTCCTCGGCCAGGATCTTGCGGCCGGCCTCGGTCTCGTTCGACGGGCTCGGGGTCACGCTGGCGCCCCAGGTCTCCATGAGCACCCGGCGGTAGGGCTTCTGCTCGTAGGAGATCTTCACCATGTAGACCTTGGCCTCCAGCCCGAAGAAGTTGCAGGCGAGCGACAGGGCGCTGCCCCACTGGCCGGCGCCGGTCTCGGTGGCGATCCGCTTCACGCCTTCTTTCTTGTTGTAGTACGCCTGGGCCACGCTGGTGTTGGGCTTGTGGCTCCCGGCCGGGCTCACCCCCTCGTACTTGTAGTAGATCTTGGCCGGGGTCCCCAGGGCCTCCTCGAGCCGGCGGGCCCTAAACAGGGGGGTGGGCCGCCACAGCCGCAGGATCTGGAGCACCTCTTCCGGAATGTCGATCCAGCGCTGGGTGCTCACCTCCTGCTCGATCAGGGCCATGGGAAAGAGCGGGGCCAGGTCGTCGGGCCCCACCGGCTGGCCGGTGCCGGGATGCAGGGGCGGCTTCATGGGGTTCGGCATGTCCGCCGCGATGTTGTACCACTGCCGGGGGATTTCGGACTCGGGGAGGGTGTACTTGATCTGCGACATGCTCCTTCCTCCTTTCCTGGGGTGAGGGTCAACGAAGCCGCTGGAGTTCGTGGGCCACCCGCACCAGGCTCTCGGCCGTGTGGGCGGGGTAGAACGCGTCGACGAACGGGAGCGCCGTGGCCATGCCCCGGCACAGGGGCTGGTAGTCGGGGTCGCCCTTCAGGGGGTTGAGCCAGAGGATCCGCCAGGCCTTCGCCCGCAGCCGGGCCATCTCGCGCCGCAGGAGGTCCGGATCTCCCCGGTCCCAGCCGTCGGAGAACACCACCACCACGAGGCCCCGCCGGGGCCCGGTGGCGTCGAGCACGCGGTTGAGTTCCGCGAGGCACTTCCCGATCAGGGTGCCCCCCGACCAGCCCCGCGAGAGTTCGGCCACCCGGGCCACGGCCCGGCCCGCGTCGCGGTCGCGCAGGGGATCGGCCAGATCGAAGAGCCGGGTGGAGAACCCGAACACCCTCACGCCCCGATCGCGCCGGGCGAGCCCGTGGGCCAGGAGCAGGAAGAACCGGTTGTACACGTCCATGGAGCCCGACACGTCGCCCAGAAGCACCAGATTTCGGCGCCGGAGCCGGGGCTCCCGGCGGGTGAGCCGCACGATCTCGCCGCCGTAGCGGAGGCTCTGGCGAAACACCCGGCGGAACTCGATGGCCCGGCCGCGGAAGGCCGGCCGAAACCGCCGCCCCGGCCGGCTCGAGAGCTTTCCCAGAAGGGCCAGGAACGCGGCGCGGAGCTGGGGCTCCTCGTCGGGGGTGAGGTGGCGAAGGTCCTTGCGAAGGAGCAGTTCCCGCTCGGACGCACCGGTGCGCGCCTCGGAAGGGGGAAGTTCGGGCCCCTCGGTCCCGGCCTCCCCCTCGCCCGGCGCCGTGGCCGGCACCGCGGACGGCGGGGGAGGGGAGGGCTGGTCCTCGGGGAACGCGCCGGACTCCCAATAGGCGTGGAACAGGCGGTCGAAGACGGGGATGTGGTCGGGGGACGAGGTCAGGAGCGACCGCAGGGCCCAGTACACGGGCCGCGGGTCCTCCACGCCCACGAGCCCCACGGCCCGGCAGGCGTCCACCGCGGCGGCCGGGTGGGCCGGCAGCCCCGCACGCTTGCACAGCCGGCTGAAGGCCAGCACGTGGCCCGCCATGCCGGTGCGGGGAAGGGAAGGGGAGAGTTCGGTCATCGCGTCAGGTCGGTGGGTGGCCCATTCCTCGTCTCCTCCCAATGATCCACGAACCCAAACGTTGGAAACAACAGCCAAGGCGGCGTGGCGGCTAGGCGGCTGGGCAGCGTGGCAGCCAGGCGGCGAGGCCCTGCACCCTCTCGAAGCCTTCCGGGTTTCCTAGCCTCCCAGCCTTCTAGCTTTCTAGCCTTCTAGCGTTCCTAACACATCGCCGCCTTCACCTGGCGGAGGTACTCGGCGCGCTTTTCGTGGTCGCCCCAGACGGCGTTGCGAAACAGCAGGATGTCCTGGTGGTTCTTGAAGATGCACCCCAGGGTCGCCTCCACCACCTCCTCGTCCAGGCTGGGGCGGTTTAGCGCGATCAGGGCGGCGGCCCAGTCCAGGGTTTCGGCGATGCCGGGCCGCTTCAGGAACTCCTCGGTCCGGATCCGCTCCACGAACCGGCACACCTGGGCCGCGAGTTGGTCCTCGATGTCGGGGAGGTGGGTCTTGACGATGGCGTATTCCTTCTCGAAGTCCGGGTAGTCGATCCAGTGGTACAGGCACCGGCGTTTCAGGGCGTCGTGCACCTCCCGGGTGCGGTTGGAGGTCAGGATCACCAGGGGTTTTTGCACCGCCCGGATCGTTCCGAGTTCCGGGATGGTGACCTGGAACTCGTCGAGCACCTCCAGGAGGAAGGCCTCGAACTCCTCGTCGGCCCGGTCGAGCTCGTCGATCAGGAGCACGGCCGGCCGGGGGCCCGGATGGCGCAGGGCCTGGAGGATCGGCCGCTGGATCAGGAACTCCTCGCTGAAGATCGTGCGCGAGAGCTCCGATCGGTCGCCGCAGGCCTCCTGGAGCTTGATCTCCAGGATCTGGCGCGGATAGTTCCACTCGTAGAGCGCGGTGGACGCGTCGAGCCCCTCGTAGCACTGGAGCCGAATGAGCGGCGTGTCGAGCGCCCGGGCCAGCACCACCGCGAGCCGGGTCTTGCCGACCCCGGGCTCCCCCTCGAGGAAAAGGGGCTTCCCCAGGGCCTGGCTCAGGTACAGGATCGTGGCCAGGGCCTCGTCGGCCACGTACTGCTCGGCGGCCAGGCGTTCCACGATGGACGCGACGGACGAGAACATGCTCGGTGTTCCGGCGGGCGGCTAGGCGGCTGGGCCGCTGGGCGGCCAGGACCGTCGACCGGCGACCGGAGACCGCCGACCCCTACTTGTCATACCCGAACTCCCCGTCCA
>CAZUYO010000020.1:5524-11314 GCA_964624725.1 uncultured Thermodesulfobacteriota bacterium | reverse complement strand
GACCGGCGACCGGAGACCGCCGACCCCTACTTGTCATACCCGAACTCCCCGTCCAGGATCTCCACCAGGGTGCCGTGCATCTTCTGGGGTGGCAGGATGAAGGCGTAGCGGTTCCCCATGAGTTCCCGGGGCCTCTTATCGATCAGCGGATAGCCCTTCTCCTCGAGCTCCCGCAGGCCTTCCTCCACGTCGTCCACCCGGAACGAGATCAGGAAGAACCCCTCGCCCCGCTTCTCGAGGAACCGGCCCACGTCGCTGTCGGGCTCGGTGGGCTCCATGAGCTCCAGGGCCACATCCCCCAGGTAATACCGGGCCACCCGGATCTTCTCGGACTCGGCCGTGTACACCCCGTCGGGCTCGAGCCCCAGCACGTCCCGGTACCGGGCCACGGCCTCGTCGAGGTTCCGGACCGCGAAGCAGATGTGATCGATGGACTTCGCTTTCATGTTGGTCCCCTTGGCCGGAAGGCTAAAAAGCCGTACATCGTGAATCGTTGCGGGGCGGCCGGCCCGTTACCCGTCACGGATCACCCGTCACGGCCCCTTTCTCGATGGCCTCGAGCACCCGGTCCGGGGTGTGGGGGAACTCCCGGATGTAGGTACCGATGGCGTTGGCGATGGCGTTGGAGTAGGCCTGGGCCGTGCACATGGAGATGGAAAGGCCCCCCTCCTTGGCGCCGAACGGGCCGAAGGGGTCCTCGGACTCCACGATGAAGGGGTGGATCGGCGGCATGTCGGGCGCCAGCGGCACCTTGTACCCCAAAAACTCCGGGTTCAGGTTCGCGCCCTCGTGCCATTTGCAGGCCTCCAGCAGGATGCCGCCGTGGCCCCCCATGGCGAGACCGCCCTCCATCTGGCCCTCCACCTCCTTGGGGTTGATGGCCCGGCCGCAGTCGTGGGCGACCCAGGTGTCGAGCACCTTCACGAAGCCGGTCTCCGGGTCCACCTCCACCTCCACCACGGCGCTGCCGTAGCTGAAGGCGGCCGCGAGCTGTCCCTTGGGGTTCTTGATCCATTCGCGGGTCTGGTCCACGTTGGGGCCCCAGCTTCCGTGGCCGATCACGTTCTTCCCCTTGAGGAGCCCGGTTCGGATCACGGTGCGAAGGGGAACCGCCCGGGAGGGAGAGCCCCGGACGAACACCTTGCCGTCCACCAGCTCCAGGTCCTCGGCCGCGGCTTCGAGCATCTCGGCGGCGATCTCGAAGATCTGCCGCTTCGCGTCCTCGCACGCGAGCCGCACGGCGTTGCCGCTGCACAGGGTGGTGGCCTGGGAGTAGGCCCCCTGGTCGATGGGGGTCACCTGGGTGTCGGAGGCCACGAGCTGGATCGCCTCGGGCGCGACCCCCAGGGCCTCGGCCGCGATCTGCACGACCACGTTTTCGTTGCCCTGGCCGTTGTCCACCACGCCCGAGATCACCGTGATGCCGGCGTCCTCGTCGAACTTGACCATGGCGGCCGATCCGCCCCGGATCCCCATGGGAAACCCGCTCATCACGCTCACGCAGCCGATGCCGATGCCCCGCCACTTGGGGAGCTTGCCCCATTTCTCCCGGAACCGGCTCGCCTCGGCCACGGCCTCGATGGTGGCCAGGCTGTCCATCTTGAAGATCTTGCTCTGGGTCGGGGTGGTGTCGCCGGTGCGCACGGCGTTTCGCCGGCGGATCTCCACGGGGTCGAGGCCCAGGGCCTGGGCCGCCAGGTCGAGCTGCATGTCCACGTTGCACGCCCAGGCCCGGCCGTGGGTGCGGATCATCCCCCGGATGGGTTTGTTGGTGTACACCCGGTACCCGTTGTACCGCACGTTGGGCACCCGGTAGGTCTGCTCGAAGCACAAAAACGGCACGCTCGTGGCGATGGGGCCGGTGGACGAGTAGGCCCCGCCGTCCATGTAGGCCGTGACGTCCGCCGCGTGGAGCGTGCCGTCCTTTTTGAACCCGAAGGTGCTCTCCACCACCATGGAGTGGCCCTGGCGGATCGCGATCGAGTTCTCCTCTCGGGTGTACACGAGCTTCACCGGCCGCTGGGTCATCTGGGAGAGCCGGGCCGCGATGTACTCCCCGGGGAACATGTCGCTCCGGCCGCCGAAGGCTCCACCCACAAACACGTGGCGTACGTGGACCTTGGACACAGGAAGTTCAAGCGCATTCGCAAGCCCCTTGGCCTTGGTGTGGGGGCTCGCGTTGGGCATCCAGACCTCCACCGTGCCCTGTCGGTCGCAGTGGGCCAGCACGGCGTAGGGCTCGGTCATGAAGTAGCTCTCTTCCTCCGAGACCGTGCGCTCCGTGTGGACGTAGTCGCACTCCTGGAGGGCCCGATCCACGTCGCCCACGTGGATGGGGACGTGGATGTTGATGTTACGCTCGGCGTGGTCGTGGATGCGGGGGGCCCCGTCGGCGATGGCGCTCAGGGGGTCGAACACCGCCGGCAGGATCTCGTACTCCACCTCGATGAGGGAGAGGGCCTCCCGGGCCAGGTCCTCGGTCTCGGCGGCCACGGCGGCCACCTCCTCGCCCACGTAGCGCACCTTGTCCCGGGCCAGGAACTCCTGGTCCTTTGTGTACCGGAACACCCCCCACTTCACCCCCGAGGTGTCCCGGGCCGTGATCACGGCCTTAACGCCCGGCAGTCGCTCGGCCTTGGTGGTGTCGAGCCGGACGATCCGGGCGTGGGGGTAGGGACTGCGGAGCACGGCCGCGTGGAGCATGAAGGGCAGGGCCAGGTCGGCGGTGTACTTGGCCTCCCCCGTGGCCTTGAGACGGGCGTCCCGGCGGGGCAGGCTCTGACCGATATAGCGCGTCACGTCCCCACCTCCTCGCCCGAAAGCCTCTGGGCGGCCAGTTTCACGGCGTCCACGATCTTCGCGTACCCGGTACACCGGCACACCTGCCCGCCCAGGGCCTCGCGGATGCGGGCCTCGTCCGGCCGGGGTTCCTCGTCGAGGAGGGCCTTGGCCGCCAGGATCATCCCGGGGGTGCAAAACCCGCACTGGATGCCGTGGGCCTCCACGAAGGCCTCCTGGATGGGGTGGAGTTCGTCGGGGCCGCGGTCGGGCCAGGTGTCGGCCAGGCCCTCGATGGTCAGGATCTGCGCGCCCTCGGCCTCCACCGCGAGCGTCAGGCACGAGCGCACGGGCCGGCCGTCCAGGAGCACGGTGCAGGTGCCGCAGGCGCCCAGGCCACATCCCTCCTTGGCCCCGGTAAGGCCCAGGTGCTCCCGGAGCACCTCGAGCAAGGTGGCCCGGGGTTCCACGAGCACCTCGTGGCGGGCCCCGTTCACCGAAAGTTCCACCACGACTTTCTTGGGGATCGTCGGGGAGCCTTGGGCACTCACCTCGTTACCTCCTCGGCCGCGCGGGCCCAGGCCCGCTGGGCCGCCCGCCGCACGAGCACGCCGGCCATGCGTCGGCGATACGCGGGCGTGAGATCGGTGTTCTTGACCGGCCGGGCCGCCGCCCGCACCGCCTCCGCCGCCGCCCGCAACGCATCCTCCCCCAGCGCGGACCCCGTAAGCGCCGCTTCGGCCTCGGGAACCCGCAAGGGGCGGCTCCCCACCCCTCCGAGCACCACCCGGGCCCGGGTGCAGGTGCCGTCCCGGCGCTCCAGGTACACGGCCGCCGCCGCTGCGGCGAAATCGAGGGCGGCGCGCATCCGGAGCTTTTCGTAGGCGACCGCTCCGCCCTCCGGCAAGGGGACCCGCACCTCGGTGACGAGTTCTCCGGCCGAGAGGGTGAGCGGGCGCCGCCCGTCGCCCGAGTACAGGTCCTCCAGATCCATCCAGCGTTCCCCGCCGGGGCCCTCGACCCGGACCTCGGCGCCGCAGGCGAGGAGCACCGGCGCTAGGTCGGCCTGGTGAACGGCATGGCACCGGTCCCCCCGCGGCACCACGTGGCAGCGGTCGCCGCCCGCCTTGAAGCACGCGGGCCGACCGCTTCGCCAGAAGGCGGACTGGTTGAAGAACCAGCAGCGGGTGTCGAGGCAGAGGTTCCCCCCGACCGTGGCCCGGCTCTGGATCGGCGGGGCGGCCACGAGGCGGGCCGCCTCCCCCAGCGCCCCCAACCCCGGGGGAAGGGGGGCCCGGGCGAGCTCCCACAGGGAGGTGCCCGCCCCCACGGCGAGGGCCCCGTCCGAGGTGTCCATGCCGCGGAGTCCCAGACCGCCCAGGCTCACGAGGGACGCCCCGTGGTGGTGGCCGAGCTTCAGGGCCACGAGGAGATCGGTGCCCCCCGCCAAGGGGCGCGCCCCGGCATGGTTCACGAGGAGGTCTACGGCCTCGGCGACCGTGGACGGGCGGTGTACGGGGATCGGGGGCAGGCGGAGCATCGCGCCCTCCGTTGGGATTGCGATGTCTTGGCTCAGAGCGAAACAAAACGACGGATGAAAACAGAACGGGACGAAACCTAGCAGCTGATGGGCGCTCCTGTCAATACCGCTACTAGGAATTCGGTCGACTGGGAGGAGTGGAAGGGGTTGACATGGGCCTCCTCGAAAGGTAGGTTGCTGCGCACCGGGTTTGTGACAAACGGTGGTTGCATAAGAATCAAACGTGGTGGTGCGAAAACCAAACGCATCCTCTTCCCGGGATTTGGCGCAGGTTCCGAACGCGGCACCCCCTGCCGGGGGGCAGACGGACACGAAGAGAGGGCCGGGATGAACCCCTTTGGCGATCTCACGGTGCTGAGCCTGGAACAGGCCACGGTGCTTCCCTACCTGACCTACCGCCTGGCCATGGACGGCATGCGGGTGATCCGGGTGGAGCCCCCCGGCCGGGGGGACCCCAACCGCAGGGTGGGGGAGCCGTTCCGGCCGGACGAACCCCTGATGTGCAGTTACTACTTCGCCATCAACGCCGGGAAAGAGGCGATCACCCTCAATCTAAAGGACCCGCGCGGCCAGAAACTCCTCCACGACCTGATCGCGAAACTCCCCGTGGACATCTTCGCCACGAACCAGCTCCCCAAGAACTACGAGCCCCTGGGCATCGACTACGACACGCTTCGCAAGGTGCGGCCCGACCTGATCTGGGTGGGTATCACCGGGTTCGGCCCCGACTCCAACGAGGCCGCCTACGACCCCATCCTCCAGGCCCGGGGCGGGCTCATGGACCTCACCGGGGAGCCCGACGGCCCGCCGGAGGTCGTGGGCATCCCGCTTCCCGACATGGGCACGAGCGAGCACGCCTACGGCCAGGTCATGAAGGCCCTGTATCGCCGGGCCCTCACCGGCGAGGGGAGCCGGATCGACCTGGCCATGATCGACTCCACCGTGAGCTGGCTCACCCAGCCGATCACGATGGCCACCACCTTCGGGAAGGTGATGACCCGCCGGGGGAACACCCACGAGTTCTTCGCCCCGGTGAGCGTGTATCCCACCCGGGACGGGTACGTGTACCTCGCCGTGGGGAACGACCTCCAATGGCAGCGGCTCGTCGGCCTGCCCGGGTTTGGGGCCCTCGCCGACCCGGCCTACGAGACGAACGCCGGCAGGATCGGGGACGTGCGCAGGCTCAACGACCGGATCGCGGAGGTCACCCGCACCCTGGGAACAGAGGAACTCCTGGACCTCCTGCGGGACGCCCGGATCCCGGCCTCCCGGGTCCAGACCGTGCCCGAGGTGTGCGAGGACCCGGCCGTGAAGCCGAAGCTCCTTCGGGCCCGCGACCCCAAGTCCGGGTTCGAGGTGACCCTGGCCCCGCCGCCCGTGACCACGGAGTTCCTGGAACAAAGGGGCAGGGAGCTTTCGTTCCCCCCGCGCCTGGGGGAACACAACGCCGAGGTGTACGGCGCGGCCGGGGT
>CAZUYO010000020.1:0-5424 GCA_964624725.1 uncultured Thermodesulfobacteriota bacterium | reverse complement strand
TTCCAGCCGCAACGAGGCACGCCCATGGACTTCCGACTCACCGAAGAGCAGCAGTTCTTCCGCCAGGCCATCGCCGACACCGTGGACCGCTTGATCCTCCCCCGGGTGGAGGAGATCGACCGGGAGGACCGCATCCCCGAGGACCTGTGGCGGGAGTTCACCGGCCTGGGCTACCTGGGGCTTCGGTACCCCGAGGAGCTCGGGGGCATGAACGCCGACCCCGTGACCTGCATGATCTTCTACGAGGAACTCACCCGCGGATCGGTGGGGTTCGCCCAGGCGGTCATCATGAACATGCTCATGGGCACCCACTTCCTCTACCGGTTCGGGTCGCCGGCCATTCGCGAGCGGTGCCTCCTGCCGGCGCTTCGGGGGGAGAAGATCGCCACGATCTGCTTCACCGAGGACCAGTCGGGTTCCGACCTCGCCGCCACCCGGACCACCGCGAAAAAGGTGGACGGGGGCTGGGTGCTCAACGGCACCAAGAACTGGATCACCAACGGCCCCGCCGCCGACTTCGCCACCGTGCTCGCCACCACGGATCCGGCCAAGGGCATGAAGGGCCTCAATTTTTTCCTCGTGGAAAAGGGAACCCCGGGGTTCCGGTCCGGGCAGGTGCTCCACAAGTTGGGGGCCCGGGGTCCGGTGACCGGGGAACTGGTGTTCGAGGACGTGTTCGTGCCCGACGAGAACTTCCTGGGCGAGGAGGAGGGAAAGGGGGTGGTGTACCTGGGCGAGATCCTCAACGAGGTCCGGTGCATGACCGGCGCCATGGCCCTGGGCATCGCCCGGACGGCCTTCGCCGACGGGCTCGAGTACGCGCGGAAGCGCGAGGCGTTCGGGAAGCCCATCGGGGAGTACCAGTTGATCCGGGCCAAGTTCGCGGAGATGGCCACCGAGATGGAGGCGGCGCGACTCCTGGTGTACTACGCGGCCTGGATGATCGGCGAGGGGCTCAACCCGCGAAAGGAGGCGGCCATGGCCAAGATGTTCGCCACCGAGACCTGCCTCAAGGTGGTGGACGAGGTCACCCGGATCTACGGCGGAAACGGGTTCGCCACCGAGTACGGACCCCAGCGCTACTTCCGGGACGCCCGGTTCCTGCTCTACGGAGGCGGAACCCACGAGGTGCTCAAGAACTTCATCGGCCGCGAGATCGTGAAAGGCCGATGATCCCGGGGCGGGCCGAACAGCCCGGAGCGCGCAGTAGAGGCCGGCCCGGCCTCCCAGCGTTCTAGCGTTCTAGCTTTCCAGCGCGAAGCCAAGGGGAGTTCCCATGAACATCGTGGTGCTGGTGAAGGAGGTACCGGACCTCGAGGCCAGGGTGCAGGTGGCCGAGGGCGGCCGGCGCGTCGAGGTCGAGCCCAAACGGGTGCTCAACTTTTTCGATGAGATCGCGGTGGAGGCCGCGCTCCGGCTCAAGCAGGCCACCGGGGGCAAGGTGACCGCCGTGGGCACGGGACTGGAGGCGCTGCGCCGGGCCCTGGCCATGGGCGCCGACGGGGCCGTCCGGCTCGACGATCCCGCCCTGGAGGGAGCGGATCCCCTCACCACGGCCCGGGCGCTGGCCGCCGTGGTTTCCCGGGAGGGGTTCGACCTGGTGCTCGCGGGAAAGCAGGGCACCGACACCGAGGCGGGGCTCGTGGGACCCATGGTGGCCGAGATCCTGGGGATTCCCTGCGTGACGGCCGTGGTGGCCGCCGAACCCGAGGACGGAAAACTCGTCGTCACCCGGGAGGCCGACGGCACCGAGCGGCTGGGGGTTGCGCCGCCTGCGCTCCTGACGGCCGAGAAGGGGTGGGCGGAACCCCGGGTTCCCCAGGTGATGGGGCTCATGAAGGCCATGCGCGCCCAGATCCCCACCGTGTCCCTGGCGGATCTCGGCGTCGAGCCGGTGGAGGCGCTCCCGGGCCTGGGCTACGAGGGGCCGAAGGCGCGGCCGGCGGTCCGCATGATCGAGGGCGAGCCCGAGCAGGCGGCAGCGGAGCTGGTGCGCCTTCTCCGGGACGAGGCGAGGGTGATTTAGGCTGGAAAGCTAGGAGGCTGGGAGGCGGGGAGGCAGAAAGGGGGGCGCCCGTGCCTCCAGGCGTCCCAACGTCCAGACGTCCGAACGTGAAGAGCGAGGTTCCCATGGAGATCTGGGTGGTATGCGAGGCCGAGGACGGCGGTGTCCGACGGGTGGTGCGCGAGCTCGTGGCCCAGGCCCGGAGGGTGGGGGGCGACGGCGCCCGGGTGACCGCGGTGGCCGTGGGAAACGAAGCCGAGGCGGCGTCGGCGCTGGAGGGAACCGTTCACCGACTGCTTCGGATCGAAGGGCCGGGGGAGTACGGGGCGGACGCCTGGGTCGAGGCCCTAGCCGGCGCCATCGGCGCCGAGCAGCCCGACCTGGTCCTCTGGCCAGAAGGCCCAAGAACCCGGGAGGTGCTACCCCGGGTCGCCGCGCGGTTGGGGTGGAACGCGGTGGTGAACGGACTGGCGCTCGAGCGGGGGGAGGGGGGCCTACGGCTTTTCCGGCCGGTCTACGGTGGGAAGGCCTACGAGTGGCTCGGGATCGAAGGCCGGCGGGTGCTCGCCGCGTTTCGCCCGAACAGCTTCGACCCGGAGGTGGGGGCCGACCTCGCGACGGAGGTGGACTCCCGGGCCGTCGAGGCCCCGCCGGAGCGCCTCCAGGTGCTCGAGCGGACGCCGAGGGGCGGCGACCGGGTGCCGCTCACCGAGGCCCAGGTGGTGGTGAGCGGCGGCCGGGGGCTCAAGTCCCCGGAGAACCTGAGGCTCCTGGAGGACCTGGCCGACGCCCTGGGGGGCGCCGTGGGGGTGAGCCGGGCCGTGGTGGACGCGGGGTGGGCCGATCACGCGATCCAGGTGGGGAAATCCGGGAAGACGGTGTCGCCGGCCCTCTACATCGCCGCCGGCATCTCCGGCGCGGTGCACCACACCATGGGCATGGACACCTCGAAGGTCGTGGTGGCGATCAACGCCGACCCGAACGCGCCGATCTTCCGGTACGCCGACTACGGCATCGTGGGCGACGCCCTCCAGGTGCTTCCGGCGCTCACCCAAGCCCTCAAGGAGGCCCGGGGGTGAGAAGGGGGCCGGAGCGGTTCGGGATCCCTCGGCGCGGCGAGGCCCTGCCATGAAGATGGACGCCGTCGTGGTGGGGGCCGGGCTCGCCGGGCTGTCGGCGGCCGAGCGCCTGGCCGAGGCCGGGCTCCAGGTGGTGGTGTTGGAGCGCGGAGACGGGCCCGGAACCAAGAACGTGACCGGGGGGCGGATCTACGTGGACCCGATCCGGGAGGTCGTGGACCGGTGGGAGGGGGCGCCCTGGGAGCGCGCCGTCACCCGGGAGGCCTGGACGCTGGCGGACGGAGACCGCCACGTGCGGATCGAGTACGGCGACCCGGGCCTGGGCGGCGAGACGCCCCAGAGCTACACCGTGCTCCGGGGTCGGCTGGACGCCTGGCTCGGGGACCGGGTGGCCGGTCTGGGGGCTTTCGTCATCCCCGAAAAGCCCGTGTTCGACCTACTCCGGGAGGACGGACGGGTCGCCGGGGTGCGGGTGGACGGCGAGGACATCCCGGCCCACGTGGTGCTGGGCTGCGACGGCGTCCTTTCGTTCGTGGGCCAGGCGGCGGGGCTCCGGTCGGTGCCGGAGCCCGCCGCGGTGGCGGTGGGCATCAAGGAGGTGGTGGGGCTTCCGGCCGGGGTGATCGAGGACCGGTTCGGCCTCGAACCCGGCGAGGGGGCGGCCGAGCTGTTCCTGGGCACGTTCACGGGGGGCCGGATGGGGGGCGGGTTCGTGTACACGAACCGGGAGTCCCTCTCCATCGGCGTGGTGGTCGGGGTGAAGGACCTCATGGCGCCGGAGGTCGCCCAGACCGCGCCGGAGATTCTCGAGGCGTTCAAGGCCCACCCCCGGGTCCGGCGGCTCGTGGAGGGGGGGGAACTGCTCGAATACTCGGCCCACCTGATCCCCGAGTCCGGCCTTTCGGGCGTGGGGCGGATCGTGGACGACGGCATCCTGCTCGCGGGGGACGCCGCCGGGTTTGCCCTCAACATGGGGTACACGGTGCGGGGGATGGAGTTCGCCGTGGCGAGCGGCCGGATGGCGGCCGAGGCCGTGATCGAGGCCCGGGAGCGGGGGGATGTCTCGGCCACCGGCCTCTCGGGGTACCTGCGGCGGCTTCGCGGGAGCTTCGTGTGGCGGTACCTCGAGGGGTACCGGGAGATGCCCCGGCTCCTGGAGAACCCGGACCTGTACCGGCGGTACCCGCGGGAGGTGGCGGAGACCTTCGGCCGTCTCGCGCGGTTGGGCCGGGAGGCGCCCGAACCGCTGGCCCAGGTGGTGTGGTCGTTCCTGCGCCGGAACGTCCTGAACCGCCGAGACGCCCGGTTCTGGTGGAAGGCGAGGACGCTGGGACGGTAGGCCGCTAAGACGTGCGAACGATAAGACGCGCGGACGCTGGGAGGTGAGAACCCCTAGGGGAAGGAGCCGGGTTCAGGGCAGGGAACACCGACCGTGGACCGCTGACCGGCGACCGAGGACCGAATCCACCCATGACCGTTGACGAGAAACTCACGAAGAACGCGTTTCGCCACGACGAGCGAAGCCACATCGAGATCGACGCCGAGGTGTGCCGGTCCCGGTGCCGGGTGAGGTACTGCGTCCGGGTGTGCCCCGCCGCGCTCTACGAGTGGAACCAGGAGTCCGACCGCATGACCGTGGAGCACGCGGGGTGCCTCGAATGCGGCACCTGCCTCGTGGCCTGCCGGGAGGGGGCCCTCACGTGGCGCTACCCCCGCGGGGGATACGGGGTGCGGTACCGGTATGGATGAGCTGGAAAGCTAGGAAGCTAGGAGGCTGGAAGGCCGCGACTGCCCAAGACCCTTGCCGAGGGGGGCGACAACGGGAGCTCATGGGTTTCGGGCCCCCCGGGTTTTCTAGCCGTTCTGCGGAGGAGGATTCATGGCCCGCAAGATCAAGGTGCTCGTTGCCAAGCCCGGCCTCGACGGCCACGACCGGGGAGCCAAGGTGGTGGCCCACGCCCTCCAGGAAGCCGGCATGGAGGTCATCTACACCGGGCTCCACCAGAGCGTGGAGGCCATCGTCCAGACGGCCATCCAGGAGGACGTTGACGTGATCGGGCTGTCCATCATGACCGGGGGGCACATCCCGATCTGCCGCAAGCTCATGCGGCTGCTCAAAGAGAAGGGCGCCGACGACAAGGTCGTGGTGGTGGGGGGGGTGATCCCGAAGAAGGATTTCCCGGCCCTGCAGGAGCTGGGGGTCGAGGGCATCTTTCCGGGGGGAACCCCCCTTGAGGAAACCGTACGGTTCATCCAGGAGCGCTGCGGAAGAGGCCCCGGGGGATAGGACGCGGTTGGTCCTACGGGCCGCCGGGAGGTTCGTGGGAACGAGACGTTACG
>CAZUYO010000019.1:4761-20972 GCA_964624725.1 uncultured Thermodesulfobacteriota bacterium | reverse complement strand
GTCCAGACGGGGGCGCGTCACCGTGTGGCCGAGGCGGAAGTTACTGTTCTTGCAAACAGGCCGCGCCCTGCGCGGCCTCCAGGAACTTCCTAGCCTACCAGCTTTTCGGCGTTTTGGCCGTTCTCCAGCCTGGGCCGCTCCCCCGTGGCGAGGTAGCGGCGCACGTCGGCCAGGATCCGCCCGTGGTCGAAGCACAGGGGGTCGGGCAGGCGCTCCCACGGCCAGACCTTCACGTCGGCCGCGTCGCTTCCGGCCTCGGGTTCCCCTTCGGCGTCGGCCAGGTACACCGTGGTGATCGTGTGGCGGCGGGGATCCCGCCGGGGATCCGAGTAGGTGAAGAACTGCTCCCGCAGGCGGACCCGCAGCCCGGTCTCCTCCCACGCCTCCCGGGCGGCCGCCGCCTCCAGGGACTCCCCCTCCTCCACGAACCCCCCGGGCAACGCCCATCCGTGGGGCGGGTTCCTGCGACGCACGAGCACCACCCCGTCACCCCGGAGAACCACCACGTCCACCGTGGGAAGGGGGTTGCGGTACCCCGTCACGCCCGGGCCTCTTTCGTCTGCTCGTTCACCCGCGTGAAGAACTCCTCCGCGTTCGCCGCCTCGCCCCTCTGGTACTCACCCCACGCCGCCGCGAACCGCAGCCTCCCCTCGGCCAGGGCGTCTTCGCCCGGGTAGGACTGCTCCTCCAGGGCGGCCACCAGATCGGCGGCCCGCTGGCGGGCCCCCTCGGCGTCCATCCCCGGCAACAGCACCGCGAACGTGGAACCGAAGCACCGGCCGATCACGCCCTTCCCCCCGCTCTTCGCCCGGATCACCTCGGCCACCTTTTTGAGGACTTCGTCGCCGAATTTGTGGCCGAGCTTCTCGTTGTACGCGGCGAAGTTGTCGATCCGCACCACGAGCAGCGCCAGCGGCGCTCCGGCCAGCCGCGCCCGGTCGATCTCCCCCTGCAAGAGCTTCTTGAAATGGAAGAATGTGAAAAGCTGCGTCAGGTGATCGGTCACCTCGAGCTCGTCGGCGTAGAGTTTGAGCTGCTGGTACAGGCGCGCGTTCTCGATCGCCACCGCGGCCTGGCTGGTGAAGAGCTCCAGGGTCTCGATGACGTCGGCGGGGATCGGCCGCTTGCTCAGCTGGTTGTCCACGGCCACCACCCCGACGCAGTCGCTCTCCACGATCATCGGGATCACGATGAAGCTGCGGCTCCTGAGCGCGCGGATCTCGTCGTACGGGGGCTGCAGCCGAAGGTCCGACGGCAGCTCCCGGGCGTTTTCCACCCGGTAGGTGCGCTTCTGCAGGAACGATTGGGCGATCACCCCGCCCCCTGCCCCCAGGGGAAGGCGGATCTCCTCGGGCGGTTCGTCCTGGTTCCCGAACGCCCCCTTGCACTCGAGCACCGTCGCCTCGGGGTTGGGCAGGAAGAGGAAGATCCGGTCGAGCCCCAGCACCTCGTGGGCCGCGCCCAGAATCGTCCGGATCCGGTCCTCCAGGGCGAGGGTTTTCTGCATGCCCACCGAAACCTCGTGGAGTTTGCGGAGGTTTCGGTTGGCCGCCTCCACGCGGCCGAGCAGTTCGAGCCGCTCCCGGTAAAAGGGCTTGATCACGAGCGACACGGACAGCGCCGTGCTCAGCAGGATGGCCACCCCCAGCACCGCGCAGGTCAGGAGCACGTACTTCTTGAGGCTCGCGGCCACGCTGCTCGACGACGCGTAGGGCTCGTCCACCGCCACCACCCACCCCCGGTCCTTGAGCACCCGGAAGGCCACGATCCGGGCCTCGCCGAACAGCGTCGCGACCCCGATCCCGGCCTCGTACCCTTCGGCCGCGTCCGCCAGCTTCAGGCGGTTCCCCTGGGCCCGGTTCCCCAACGCCTCGAGGGGCTTGCGGGCCGCCAGAAGTTCGACCTCCACCTCTCCCAGGCTCGCCGCCTCGGGCACCCCGGGGGGGGCGGCCACGACCCGGCCGTCCCCGTCGACCACCCAGGCCCCCCCCGTGCGCCGCAACCGGTTGCGCAGCACCACCCGGGACAGGTCGGCCTCCCCGGATCCGGCGCCCGCCACCTCCTCCACGATCCGGGCCAGATCGTCCGCCTCGGCCCCCAACCGGGCCTTCACCTCGTCTTCGCTGAGCTTCGTGACCACCGCCCCGACCACCAGGGCGGCCAACGCCACGATCGCCGCGGAAACCAGGATCAGACGGACACCGAGCCCGGTGGGAACCTTTTCCGACATCAGGGAGTCCTCACATCTGGTGGCAGCCCGAGCAGCCGCCCTGCACCGTGGCCATCCGGTCGCTGTCCGAGGAGTGGGGGTCGTGACAACTCAGGCACATGAGATTCCCCTCCGGATCGAGCCGCATGCCCGCCACGGTGAACTTGGGCGGCCGGCCCACCGGGTGCTTGTGGCGGGCCATCGTGTCCTCGTCGTGGCACAGCCGGCACAACCCCTCCCCCTCGCCCTTCAGGAAGAACTTCGGGTTGTCCGACGAGTGGGGGTCGTGGCACCCGCTGCAGTTCCCGTCGGCGAAGGGCTTGTGGAGCACGAACCGGTTCATCTTCTCCTTCATGTTCTCGTGGCACGACAGGCACAGGTCCCCCTGGGGCAGCCGGATCTGGTACTGGAACGGCGACCCGTGGGGGCTGTGGCACACGGTGCAAAAGCCCATCACCACCGGCCCGTGGACATAGGTCCGGGAAAACTTGGCCCGGATGTCATCGTGGCACGTGAAGCACAGATCCGACCCCTGGTTCAGAAGGTCGTATTTGTGAGGTTTGCTCGTGAAGTCGTGGCAGGGGCTGCACCCGCCCACGGGAATCGGCCCGTGGACCCAGGTCTGGTCGGTGAGGTACCCGTGGCACCGCAGGCAAAACGTGGTGATCACCGTGACCTCGCCGCCGCCCTCGGGCTCCATCTGGTGGCACTTGCGGCACCGGTCCTCGTGATCGGGCGTGTGGAACTGGAACTCCGGAAAGGGCGACTGGATCCCCTCGCCCATCACCGGCTCCCGGAACAGCACGATGGCGAGGTTCCCTTCCCCCCCTCCGGTTTCGGGATACCGGATCTCGATGTAGTTGGACCCGAGGCTCAGGGGGGTGCGGACCCAGAACATCTTGCCGTAGTTCTTGGCCTCCCGTTCGCTGCCCCCGTTCAGCCGGAGCACGAACGGCCCCTTCCGGCCGCCCGTGAGACCGACCACGGAGATCGAGTCCTGGTAGGTCTTGGTGAAGTTGTCCGGCGTGAGGAGCACCACGTTCTCCACCACCGCCCCCACCTGGTCGGCGGTGGCCCCCTCCTCCACCACCCGGCGCACGGTCTCCTCGAGCTCCCGCCAGCGCTCCTCGTTGTACCCGACCACCGTCTGCACAATCTCCCCGTTGCGGTCGATCAGCACGTAGGTGGGGAGCGTGGTGATCCCGAAGGCCCGGCTGATTTTCAACTGGAGGTCGAGCACCACCGGAAACGAGAGGATGTCCTTGAACTGCCCGTAGAACCGGCGCACCCGGGCCACGTTGTAGGTGTCGAGGTTCACCCCGACCACCCGCAGCTTCTCGGCCCCGTACTGGTTCTGGAGATTGACGAGCTTGGGGATGGACTGGACGCAGCTCGAGCAGTAGATCGAGCCGAAATCCACGAGAATCGGAACCTTGCCGAGATGGTCGGCGAGGTCGAAGGTGTCGCCGGGGATCGTCATCCCTGTGAAAGGTTGTACTTTCTCGGCCGAAACGGCCGGAAGGGCGGCCAGAACGGCCGCCCAAACCGCCACCCCGAGAACGGTGCGCACGCCGCGCCGCATGATCAGAGCCCCAGGGCCTTCTTGACTTCCGCCTCAAGCACCTCTTTGTCCGTGAGCCCCACCTCCGCGAACGCGATCTTCCCGTCCTTGCCCACGAGGTACAGGGTGGGCGTGCCCGCCACCCCGTAGGGGTCGGCCACCACGAACGACTCGTCCGGCGCGAGCTTGTCGATGAACACCCGGAACGTGTAGCCCTGCTGCTTCACCAGCCCCTGGATGCTCTTTTTCATCGGCTCGCCGTCGAGGGCCACCGCGATCACCTCGAACCCCTTGTCGCGGTACTCCTCGTACAGCCGCTCGATCATCGGCATCTCCGCCTTGCACGGCTCGCAGAAAATGGACCAGAAGACGAGGAGGTGCACCTTTTGGGGCGCCTCCTTCGCCAACTGGAACGGCCGCCCCTCGATGTCTTCGAGCGCGAAATCCGGGGCTTTGTCCCCCGGCTTCAGCATCTCGATGTCCCCGATCATCGGGATGTCGAGCGGGGTCATCTTCTTCTCCTGCGCGGCCGCCGCGCCCGCCCAGAGCGCCACCACGCCCGCCACCACGAACCACGCACACAGGGATTTCCGAAGCATGTTCCCCTCTCCCGGTTCCGCCTGGAAAAACCGATCACTCCCTCTCAAACTTCACGATCCGGGCGCCGGCCCGGTCGGCCGCGAACAGGTCCCAGTCGCGCTCCAACCAGACCCCCGCCGGCCGAAACGGGGTCACCCCGTCCCCGATCTCCGATACCCGTTCCCCCCGGCGGTTGAGGACCCACACCCTCCCGGCACCGGCGTCGGACACGAACACCCGATAGAACACGGGATCCACAAACACGTCAACCGGTTTGGACCCCTTGGGCAACCATCCCGAGAGATCCAGCGTCTCCTCCCAGGATCCCTCGAGGTCGAACCGCTCGAGACTCTTCCACCCCTCGTTCAGGACCCAGATCCCCCCCCGTCCCTCCGGGGTGTAGGCCACGGCCACCGGCTTTTCCAGGTGGTCCCGCCGCCCCCCGGTCCGCCGGTCCCAGGAGGCCAGGAACCCGCCGTCGGGCCGGAACACCTGGATTCGCTCGTTCCCCGTGTCGGCTACGTAAAGACGTCCCCGTTCGTCGAACGTTACATCGGCCGGGTGGCGGAAGCGTCCGTCCGCGCTGCCGAGGCTGCCGAGCACGAACGTCTCGGAACCCTCGGCGTCCACGACCACCAGCCGATGGTTCCCGGTGTCCACCACCCACAGCCGCCCGTCGGGCCCGAGCCCCAACCGCCGCGGCCGGTCGAGCCGAACCTCCCCGGTTCCGCGGCGGCCGCCCAGGGTCTTCTCCCACCGGCCAGCCCGGGAAAACCAAACCAGGGCCTCCCGCTCCCGGTCCAGGGCGACGATCTCACCGTCGGCCGTCACGGCGACGTCCACCGGGTCCCGGAGCTCGTTTCGGCCGCGGCCCCGCTCCCCGTACGCCTCGTCGAAGCGCCAGGCGAGCTCCCGGGCCAGCCCGGCCGATGCGGCCAGGGCCACCGCGATCCCGCCCGCGACGGCCGCGCGCCAGGGGTTCGTTCGGATGGTCACCAGGGTCGGTCGCCCTCCGTCGCTACTTCGGCTTCACCTGGAGGAGGATTTCCTCGGTCTGCTTCTCGGGCGCCACCTCGGGCTCGGCCGGCTTGCCCTCCTCCGCTGGCGCAGGGGCTCCCTCCTCACCCGCCAGTTCCGCGGCCTTGGCCGCCTCGAGCATCCGCTGCACCTCGGCCTCCCGGGCCGCCCGGAACTCGCTGTCCAGCCGGGCCACCAGCCGGGCCACGCCCCGGGCCGCCACGTCGTTGGGCGACGGGCCCTGGTTCACCCCCAGGATCTCCCCGAGGGTCGTGCTCGACTTGGCGTAGGTCCGGCCGCTCCACAGGATGTCCCCGGACTCGGTGTCGATCATGTTCACCTGGAGGGCGAACTCCACGATCTCGGAGTTCTCCTCCTGGCCGAACACGAGGAGGTCCCCCAGAATCAGGGCCTGGGCCTGGAGCTCCTCGCCCATCTTCCGCACGATCTCCCGGTCGAGGCCCTCGGTGTTGCGGAGCTTGAGCTTCTTCATGAGCTCGTTGACGTACCGGGGCTCCTCCACGGCGTCGAAGGTGCCGCGGTTCAAGAGCTCCTGCAGGAACAGGTCCCCGGCGATCCGCGGGGCCTGGGCGCCCTCCACCACGCTGTCGAAGGGCAGCACCGCCACCTTTTTCACCTTGCCGTACTGCCGCTGACCGGCCGGGGGTTTCGCGTAGGTCTTCACCGACGCCCCCGCGCATCCCATCATGGTGGCCAGCGCGATCGCGCCCACCGCCCAGAGCATCCGCCGCATGGTGTCTCCTCCTCGTGTGTCTCGGGTCCTCGGGATTCGCTGGTCCAAAGCGCCGAGAAACCGGCGCCACCTTATCAGAACTGCCCTTGCACCTCAATCAGATACCGGTGGGTGTCCCTCGTCTCCCCCTCGAGCTGCTGGTCGAGCTCCCACTCGAAGTTGACCGTGAGAAGGCCCTCCAGGAACTCCGCCGACAGGGTCACCTGGTGGTTTCGGGTGTCCTCGGCGTCGCTCTTCTTGTCGAACTGGTACTCGTAGCTCAGGTCGTACTGCTCGAGGAAGCTCCAGTCGTAGGTCACCGAGTACGTGTAGTCCACCGTCGGGCCCTGGTCGTCCTCGCTCTCGTCCGAGGCCGATCGGGTCAGGCCGAGCTCCAGGCTCATCCCCGCGAAGAAGTCCGAGAACGACAGCGTCAGGTCGGTGTCGTCGTCCCGCTTGATGGTCGCCTTCCCCTCGGCCGGATCGGTGCTCGTGCGGGTGTACGTGTGGTCGAGGCTCAGGGTGGTCACCTCCCCGAGCGTGAGCTCGTACTGGATCCCCACCTCCCACTGGCGCTCGATGTCCGTCTGGTTCGTCAGGAGGTCCTCGTCCTCGGTGTAGGTGTAGTCGGGCTCGAAGGTCAGGTTGGGCACCCCCTCGTAGGCGATCGTGAACTCCACGTCCCACTTGCGCTCGTCGGTGGTGCGGTCGCCCTGCTCCGTGGTCTTGTTCCAGGTGCGGGTCAGCGACACCTGGACCTGGTCGTCCCACACCGAGGCATCGGCCTGGATCTCCCAGGTGTCGTCCACCGAATCGTCCTTGGGTTCGGCCGGGTCGTCGAACCACTCCACCTTGTCGCTCCGGTCGAACGAGGGGGAGATCGTCAGGTTCTCCAGGGGGCTAAAGTCGAGCGCCGCGGAGTAGTCCCGGGTGATCGCGTAGGAGCCCGGATCGGCCCCCCGGGTGTCCTTTCGCTCGTCGGAGTAGCTCAGGTCGATGTCGATCGTCTCGGTGAGAGAGCGGCCGTAACTCACCTCCCCGGTCCAGGTATCCGTCACGTCCACCGGGGTGGCCTGCTCCAGGTCCTTGTCCCAGTCGATCTCCCGGTCGAGGCTCAACTCCAGGTCATCCAGCGGCGTGAACGTGGCCTTGGCCTGGACATTGTTCTTCAGGCTGTCGTCCCGTTCCAGGATGTCGCCGTCGTCGGCCAGGGTGAGATTTTGCTGGCGCTCGTTGGTCCACTGGGCCTCCAGCTTGAACCGCTCGCCGAATTCCCGGTCGAACGAGATGTCGAGGCTGTACTGGCGGTCCTCGGTGTCCGAGTCGGGATTGATCCGGTCGTCGGTGTCGTCGCGCTGGATGTCGAAGGACAGGTCGAGAAGATCCCAGAAGGAGTAGTCGAGACTGGCCTCGCGCGAGGTGTCCACGGTCTGCGTGACGCCCCCTTCCTTGGAGAGGTCGCGTTGGAACGTGAAACTCAGGTCCGGCAGGGCATCCCCTTCCGGCTCCACCGTGAGTTCCGCGTCCCAGGAGTCGTCCCGGGTGGTCTCCTCGGCCGGGTCGTGGGACGATTTCTCCGAGGTCTCCCAGCTCCCGGTCAGGGTCCACCACGGCCCCTGGAGTTCCAGGTCCACGGACGGGTCGACCTGCCGGGTGTCGTACCCGGGCTCGTTGATCTCGTCGGTGATGTCGAGGCCGAGCTCGAGGGTGAAGGTAAGTTCGGAATGGAGGGGAAGCTCGTAGGAGATGGAGTACGACTGGTCCACCGTCTCGGTGGACTCGCTGCCTTCGGCCGTGACCTCGGTTTTTCGCTCGTCCGAGATCGAGGCGTCCACCGACCAGGTGGCCGCCCGCACGACCGCCGGCGCCAGGGCGGCCCAGGCGAAAAGCGCAACAAGAGAAAGCCGGGGCTGGGGCATGCGTCCCGTCCGTTCCTCCGCGTCTGCCGCGACCAGAACCCCAGCCGCGGATTCGTATAGCAGTACCGGCCCTCGGGCCGGCCCCCGGAACCGAAAGAATCAGAAAAGGAAAGTCCGCCCCAGGCCACCCCACATGGCCGAAAGTCCGGCGTTTTCTAGCAGAACGCCGGGCCTTGTGTCAACGAGTACACCTCGTTATCCGCCGGATGCGCGGGCCGGCACCCGGACCTCGTCCCCGGGGCGGAGCACCCGATCGGGCCCCCAGCCGTTGAGGTCCAGCAGATCCGAAAGCTCCACCCCGTACCGGCGGGCGATCCCCCACAGCGTGTCCCCGGGCTCCACCACGTGGACCGCGCCGGAGGCCACCCGTTCGGGCCGGATCCGAAGCACCTGCCCGGGCCGAAGAAGCGACGAGCGGCCCAACCCGTTCCACCGCCGCAACTCCGCCACCGAGGTTCCGAACCGCCGGGCGATCGCCCACAGGGTGTCGCCGGGTTTCACGCGGTAGCCGTCCGCGGCGGCCACCGTATCGGCCGCGGGGCGCCGGGGCTTGAATCCGCGGGGCACGGGCACGACCAACTCCTGGCCCGGCCGGAGGCTGCGGGCCGACCGGATCCGGTTCAACTCCGAGATGGCCGCCACCCGGGTGTCGAACCGCCGGGCGATGCCCCAGAGGGTGTCCCCCGGCCGCACCCGATAGCGTTCGAAGGAGAGCCGCTGTTCCGGGGGCAGGCGCTCCAACGCCTCGGCCACCGAAGGCCCCCGCCCCGGCGGCACCCGCAGGGGATAGGCCCCGGCGCCCGGGGGGGTACAGCCCCTAAGCAGGGCGGGGTTCAGCTCTTCGAGAACCCGGCGCCCCACGCCGGCGGCCCGCGCCGCCGTCGTGAGATCCACCGGGGTGGCCACCCGGACCGTGTCGTACGCCCAGGGCTCCACGTCCCGTCGCCACGAAAGCCCGTAGGCCTCCGGGTCCCGGGCGATGGCCACGGCCGCGTAGAACTTGGGCACGTACCGGCAGGTTTCGCTCCGCAGCTCCCCGGCCGCCGCGAGGCCCCAGAAGTCGGTGGCGCCGCAGCGCCGGAGCGCCCGGCCCACGGCGCCCGGCCCCGCGTTATACGCCGCAAGGACGAGCTCCCAGTCCCGGAACTGCTCGTAGAGTTCCCGGAGGTGCCGGGCGGCCGCCCGGGTGGCCAGCTCCGGATCGAGCCGCTCGTCCACCCACCAGTCCACCCGGAGCCCGCTCGCCCGGGCCGTGGTCTCGATGAACTGCCACATGCCCACCGCACCGGCGGGCGAGCGGGCATCGGGCTCGAAATGGCTCTCCACCAGGGCGAGGTAGGCCAGGTCCTCCGGCAGGCCTTCCTCCGCGAGGATCCGCCGGATCATGGGCAGATACCGCTCGCCCCTCTCGAACGCGACCTCCAGGCTCCGCCGCCGGGCGCCGGAGAACTCGTCCAACAGGGCCGACACGGCGGGACGGTCGGGGATGGGGAGACCGGGGGGCGCATCCGGCGCCGCGGCCGCGGCGGTTTCCGGCGCGGGAAGCGCCGGCGCGGGTTCCGGGGCGGCCCCGGCGGAAGGCGCCGCTTCGGCCGCGGCCGGCTCCGCCCCCCCGGGGGCGGCCGAAAGCGAGGGGTTCGCCGGTTCGGCCGGCGGGGGGACAGGGGCCGCCTCTTCGGCGGGCCGTGCCGGTGCGGAGGGTTTCGGCTGGGAAACGGCCGGGGCCGGATCCGGCTGGGTCACGGGTGGGGGGACCGGGGCCGCCTCGCGCCGGGGTTCGGGCGCGGCCGCGCCGGGTCCGGGGGCCGTCGACCCCGGGGCGCCGGGGTGATCCGGGACCTCGGGCCCCCGGGCCGCAACCGGTTTCGGCCCTCCCGCGTCCCGCACCGGGACCCCTCCGGCACAGGCCGTGAGCCCCAGGCACAGCCCCCCCATCACCACCGCGCTCCAACGCCGCAACCCGCCGACTCCTTTCGCCCCGCCGCCTTGAGTTTTTCGCCCGCCGTGCCGATCCGTGTCGGGAATGGGGGCCCCACCCTGGCCCCCGGCCCCCCGGGCCGGGTAGCATGCCGGCGCCCCGGCCGGGAGGTGGAACGCCTCCCGAACCCGTTTCGCGGCCGGAGCCGTTCGGCCCCGGGGCTCGCCGACCGCGTGACCGGGGCCGCCCGGTTTTCGTCCGCCCCTTCGAGACGGGTTCCCCCCAAGCGGGGAATGCCGTCGCAGGGCCCTGCGGACGTCGCCGGGGGTTACTTAGCAGACGACCCCGAACCCGGACAAGGAGATTCTCCTTTGCACGACCCGTGCCGACCCGAACCCGAGGTGCCCACCCGCGGGGTGCTGGACGTGGCGTTTCTGGTGGAAGTCTGCCTGCGCGCAGGGCTTCTCACCGAGACCCAGGCCCGCTACGTGCGGGAGCGGGCCCCGATCCAGGAGGCCGCGCTCCGCCGGCGCCTGGGGCCGGACCTGGGGGCCGACCCGGTGGAACTCCTGCTCTCGTTCGACCTCACCCCCCCGGGGGCCGACCGGCCGCTCGACGCCGACCGGGTGCTCGAGGGGATCGCGCGTGCCGCGGGGGTGCCGCGGATCCAGATCGACCCCCTGAAGCTGGACGCCGCGGCCATCGTGCGGTGCCTGCCCCGGGCGTTTGCCCGGCGCCACGCCGTGCTCGTCTTGGACCCCAAGGCCGACCCGGTGCCCGTGGCCGTGGCCGACCCCTTCGACGTGGCGGCGCTGGACACGGTGCGCCAGCGCCTCGGCCGCCGGCTCGCGCCCCATCTCGCGAGCCGGCGGGAGATCCTCCGGCTCATCCGGGAGATCTACGGGTTCCAGACCTCGGTGGCCGCGGCCGAGCGGGACCTGGGGGAACTGCCGGACCTCCAGAACCTGGAGCAGTTCTTCCGGATGCGGCCCGAGGCCGACCTCGATTCGGCCGACAGCCACATCGTGCGGGCCGTGGACCACCTGCTCCGCTACGCGCTCGACCAGCGGGCGAGCGACATCCACATCGAGCCCAAGCGCGAGCAGTCCACGGTGCGCCTTCGGATCGACGGGGTGCTCCACACGGTGCACCGGTTCTCCCGCCGGGTCCACGGGGCCATCGTGTCGCGGATCAAGACCCTGGCCCGCATGGACATCGCCGAGAAGCGCCTTCCCCAGGACGGCCGCATCAAGACCGAGCACGAGGGCCGGTCGGTGGAACTTCGGGTCTCGACCCTGCCCGTGGCCTTCGGCGAGAAGGCGGTGCTTAGGATCTTCGACCCCCAGATCCTGGAGAACGACCTGCCGGACCTGGGCCTCGAGGGCCGGGACCTCGAGGCGGTGGAGAAGTTCCTGGCCCGGCCCCACGGCTTGGTGCTCGTGACCGGGCCCACGGGCTCGGGGAAGACCACCACCCTCTACGCCGCGCTCCGGCGGCTCGCCACCGAGGCCCGAAACGTCTCCACCGTGGAGGACCCCATCGAGAACGTGGTGGAGGCCTTCAACCAGGTGGGGGTGCAGCCCCAGATCGGGCTCACCTTCGCCTCGGCCCTGAGGACGCTGCTGCGGCAGGACCCCGACGTCATCATGGTGGGGGAGATCCGCGACGCCGAGACCGCCCGGATGTCCATCCAGGCGTCCCTCACCGGACATCTCGTGCTCTCCACGGTCCACACCAACGACGCCCCGAGCGCCGTGACCCGGCTTCTGGACATGGGGGTGGAACCCTATCTCCTGTCCTCGACCCTCCTCGGGGTCCTGGCCCAGCGGCTCGTGCGCACCCCCTGCCCCCACTGCGCCGAACTCCGGCCCCTCGAGCCGGCCCACGCCGAGGCCCTGGGGCTCCCGGCCGACGCCCCCGAGCGCCGGGGCGAGGGCTGCCCCCGGTGCCGCCGTACCGGGTACCTGGGCCGCACCGGGGTGTACGAGGTGCTCGAGGTCACCCCCGACCTGGCCGAGGCGATCCACCAGACCCGGCCCACGGCCCACCTCCGGGCCCTGGCCCGGGCCGCCGGCATGCGCACCCTGCGGGAGGCCGGGGCCGCGCTGGTGGCCGCCGGCCGGACCACGGCGCTCGAGGTCCTCGCGGTGACCCCGCCCGACCCCGAGGAACCGGTGCTCGCGCCGGGTCTGAAACGGAACGCGGCTTGCACGGTATCCGGGGGTGAACACCCCACGGTCCGGGGAGGAACGAAGCCATGAGGGCACGCCGCCGCCGGGGCTTCACCCTGGTGGAGCTCATGATCACCATCGCCGTCATCGGCATCCTGGGGCTCGTCGTGACCCCGGGCATCCTGAAGACCATCCCCGCCTACCGGGTGAACCGGGCCGCCAAGGCGCTCGCCACCGAGATGAACCTGGCCCGGATGCGGGCCATCGCCAAGAACCACACCCACCACGTGGTGTTTGCGGGCGGCACCACCCAGACGATCACGGTGTACGAGGACGACGACAACGACTGGTCCACCACGAACACCGTGGTCAAGACGATCGCGCTGGCGACCGAGTTCCCCAACGTGAAGCTCGATTACAACTCCGTAACCGGGGTGGACGGGACCACCCTCACCTCGGCCGTCACCTTCCCGGGCGGCCGGGCCACCTTCCTGCCCAACGGCCTCCTGACCCAGCCCGGGGCCTTCTACCTCATGCCCTCGGCCGACAAGGGGGTCCGGAACGACCGCCTCCGGGCCGTGGAGGTGACCCGGGCCGGCCAGGTGATCCTGTACCGCTACGACACGGCCTCTTCGTCGTGGGAGGAGATGTGATGGGGGCCCGTTCGGACGTTCGGACGGTGGGACGCGCGGAAAAGGGGTTCACCCTGGTCGAGACCCTGGTGGCCCTGGTGGTCCTGGCCATCGGGCTCCTGGCCGTGGCCAAGATGAGCATCACCTACGTGCGGGCGAACTCCTACAGCCACCTCCTGTCGGAGGCCACGGTGGCGGCCCAGGAGAAGATGGAGCAACTCCGCTCCTACGCCACCTCGGAGCGGGGCGACCGGTTCAGCGTGTTCGACTTCGACTACCTGATCAGCACGAACCCCGCGTTCACCTCGGTGGACGACGGCGGGACCCTCAAAACCGTGGCCGGGCTCCTCTCGGGCTCGAACGGCGGCACGGCGCTGACCACCTCGAACGGCGCGGTGTACGAGGTCCTCTACGACGACGGGGCCCACGGCGACGGCGCGGCCGGCGACGGCGTGTACGGCGCCACCGACACGGTCGCGGTGGAGGGCACGGGGTTCACCCTCGACCGCGTCTGGACCGTGGAGCCGATCACGATCTCGGGCCAGACCAACTTCGCCCGGATCGCGGTGGAGTGCTCCTGGACCGACCGGTTCGGCACGACCCGGAAGGTCCACCTGGAAAGCCTGGTCCACCGGAGGCAGTGACCATGGAAGGCCGGCAAACCGCACGCGAACTGAGGTCGGACCGGGGCACCGTGCTCGTGGCGGCCATGGTGATCCTGGCGCTCTTGTCCCTCCTCGGGGCGGGGAGCCTCCTGAACGCCACCCTGGACACCCAGCTTGCCCGGAACCAGCGGACGAGCAAGGAGGCGTTCTACGCGGCGGAGGCCGGCCTCGAGGTGGGGGTGGGACGGGTCATGGCGGCGTTCCGGGACGAGCTTCGCCCCTTCGCCCCGGGGGCCACGGCGGACTGGACCGAGCCCTCCACCGCGGAGGGGGACCCCTACGACAACCCCTTCAACGGCTTCACCACCGAGTTCCGGGTCCTCAACTCCCTCGACCCCTCGAACCCCGGGGCCGAGCCGGAGCCGTTTTTGTTCACCACGGTGGAGAACAACCAGCAGATCGTCCATTTCGCCTACGAGTACCAGGTGGAGGCCCGGGCCACGGGCGATCTCGGCAGCGAGGCCATGGCCGAGACCGTGCGGGTGCTCGAAACCCCCCTCGTCCAGTACTACATCTTCTTCGAGGACGACCTCTCCTGGCACCCGGGGCCCACCATGCGCTCCTGGGGCCGGGTCCACACGAACGGAAGCCTCTACTTCGCCCCGGGCACCGGCGGCGGCATCTGGTTCCAGGACTACGCCGAGGGGGCGGGGTTCGGGGCCCCCAACATCCTCACGGTCCACGGTGAGATCCGGTACGGGGAGTACCTGTTCGAGAACAACACGGTGGGAAGCCGCTCGTCGGGGCCGGTGTACGTGCGGGTCCGCAACCTCACCTCCCCGCCGACGATCCCCGTGACGTCGGGAGACTGCGAGGAGATCAACACCGACATCACGGCGGCCAACGCCGCCGCCGAGGAGGCCCGGTTCGTGGACACCAACGGCACGTTTCACGTGCGGGTCGGGGTGGACCGGATGCCGAGCGCCTCGTACCAGACCCTCACCCGCGACGCCTTCTACGAGGACGCGGCCGACGACCCCAAGAAGCCGGGCGTGGACGGCATGAAGATCGTGGTGGTGGCCGGGGCCCTCAAGATCTACTTCACGCCCCACGGGGGGGCCCAGGAGGACGTGACCGACCTCGTGACGAACTACCAGGTGGACGCCCTGGGGAATCCGGTGAACTTTGCGGCCTGGCCCGCCGGGGCCAAGGTGCGGGCCGACGGCACGAACGCCGCGACGGTGGCCGACCTGATTCCGGGCACGATCGTCTACTCCCCCGAGGCGCCCGTGACCACGGACGAGACCGGCGGGGGCCCCTACGACGGCACCCGGTCCAACATGAACCCCTACTACCCCTGCATCCTGGAGCGGGAGGATCCCCGGGAGAACAAGGAGGTGGATCTTACGGTGATCGACCTCCAGCGCCTGGAGCTCTGGTACCGGGACTACCTGGACTGGTCCGACAACGGGGCCTTCGACGGCAGCGTCGATCCCCTGGGGGACGGCCGAAGCCTCTTGATCTACGTGAGCCGGTCCCTATCCGGGGGCGGGCTCGCCACGGGAACCGGCGCGGCGCTCCAGGCCGTGAAGATCGTGGGGTCCCGGGCGGGCCGCACGAGGCAACTCAACGACCGCCAGGACGGCGCCTCCCCCACCCTGGTCACCCGCACGAGCCTCGTGACCGACAACCCGGTCTACATCGACGGCGACCTCAACGTGACCGCCCCGGGGGCGGGCGACGCACCGGCCGGCCCCGGCGGGCTCGCCGTCGTCTCGGACGCCGTGACGCTCCTTTCCAACAACTGGGGCCCGAGCCAGTTCGGCCAGACCGGGGGGGCCTACACGAAGAACGGCGCGAGCAACAGCGGGTTCAACGCGGCGTTCTTCACGGGCCGGTTCGACTTCCGGTCGGGCGGCGGCTCGGGCGAGGAGGCGGGCATCCACAACTTCCCCCGGTTCATCGAAAGCTGGTCGGGGAACGAGTGTCACATCACGGGATGCCTCATCAACCTCTGGTTCAGCCAGCAGGCCTCGGCGGAGTTTCGGTGCTGCGGCACGGGCACGGGCGACGTGTACCGGCCGCCAAACCGGTTCTTCGGGTGGGACACGGGGTTTTTGAACCAGGACTACTGGCCCCCCTACGTGCCCAGCATCTACAGCATCGAGCGGGCGGCCTGGCGCGAGGAGTAACGCCCCGCTTTCGGGAGGTGGGATCATGCGGTACCGAAGGGGTTTCACCCTGGTCGAGCTTCTGGTCACGATGGCCGTGGCCCTCATCCTGCTGGCCGGGCTCTACCAGTTCTTTGTGGCCCAGCAGCGCACCTATTCCACCCAGGACGAGGTGCTCCGGCTCCAGCAGGAAGCCCGGATGGCCGAGGACCTCATGGTCAAGGCCATCCAGCAGACCGGCGCCTTCGCGCCCACCCTCGGGACCACGATTTCCATGCGGGGCCAGGTGATCCTGGCGGCCTCGGACCACTACCTGACCCTCCAGTACGACGACCCGTACCGCGAGTCGGACAAAGGCGTGGTCACGGCTCCCGAGATCGTGACCTACGCCCTGTCCAAGCCCTCGGGCGCGGCCACCGAACGGGTGGGCGACGACCCCACGGTGGCGAAGGCGAGCCGCACGGTGCGCGCCTACTTCGACGCGGACGGCGACGGCGAGGTGGAGGCCACCGAGGCCTTCGACCTGGAGATCCCGCTCGCCCTCTCCGGCCCGCCCTACACCCTCTACCGCATCACCCCCGACGACACGGGCACCCCGAAGTTCGAAGCCGTGGCGGCCCGGGTCGAAAACCTGGTGTTCCGGTACTACGACCACAACGGAAACCCGATCCCCAGTAACCCCACGCCCCCCTACGT
>CAZUYO010000019.1:0-4661 GCA_964624725.1 uncultured Thermodesulfobacteriota bacterium | reverse complement strand
GTACCGCCGCCGCACCTTCACCACCCGGGTCACCCCGCGGAACCTCTCGAGCAACACCTGCGGCCGGATCGAGCTCGTCGCGAACCCGGCCCAGCCCTCCTGCCCGGCCTCGTCCACCGTGAAGGCCACGGTCATGGATCAGTACGGCGATCCGGTGGCGGGCACCGACGTCACCTTCGCCACGGGCTCCGGTTCGGGGGCCACGGTGTCGTCGAGCACCGTGACCACCAACGCCGCGGGCGAGGCCTCCACCACCGTGAACTATGTGGGCACGTCGAAAACGGTGAGCGTGTCGGCGATGGCGGTGGTCGACTGCCGCCCCACCGGCCCGGCGAACTTCACGCTCATCAACGCCGTGCCCATCGAGTTTCTGCCGGGGGATTCCTCCACGGTCACGGTGGACCCGCCGTCGGAAACCTCGATCTACACCTGCAAGGATCCGGACGACTTCACCTTCACGGCCCACGCCTACGACGACTGCGGCAACGAGGTGGACCCCCAGCCCGGCCTGGTGTTCCAGGCGGTGGATGCCTCGGGGACCCCCTTCGGCACGGTGGAGGGCTCGGTGAGCGGCACCGGAGAGTTCCAGCAGACCGGCGAGGTGTTCACCGTGACGCCGGGGAGCACCGCCCCGGAAACCGTGAACGTGAACCTGGCGGCGTCGCCCGGGTGGCTCTCGAGCATCTCGGGCATCCCGTTCTCCCCGGGGGTGTCGCTTCTGGCCTGGCCCCCGGACAGCCTGGACGGGTGGTCCACCGACCTCGCCACGGCCAGCCACACCGACTGTCCCACGGCCGACGTGCTGAGCACGTTCCAGGTGCTGGACTGCAAGGGCAACACCGTGGCGAACCTCGACCTGGAGCCGGGGTACGAGGTGCAGGCCGAGCTCACGGCCGACCCCTCGGGCCCCACCGGCACCGGGGAGCAGGGCACCCTGTACTCGGCCCCCGACGTGGCGAAGACGGCCGCGGCGGAATCCATCACGATCACCCACAGCAGCGGCGGCACCTACCAGCTCTCCTACGCCCCGCCCTCGTGCACCCTCCCCCCCCCGTCCACGAAGACCTACGCGCCCCGGGTGGATCTGGCGCTCCAGGGCCCCAGCGGCACCCTCGCCTCGAGCTCCCAGACCCTGAGCCTGGGGGGCTGCACCGACTGCGAGATCACGGCCTCGACCACGAGCCTCGACTCGGGCACCTGCTCCACCGCCGCGACGGCCACCTCGATCAGCGTGGGCAGCTGCACGGCCCCCGACGGCACCACGGTGGAGCTCGAGGTGATCACCACCGGCGCCGGGAGCGCCACCTGGTCGTTAGGCGGCACCGGCCCCGTCACCACCACCACGGCGGTGTTCTCGGGCGGGGCGGCCACCGCCACCCTGTTCAAGGGCACGGCGACCACCGGCTCCACCCTGACGATCCGGGCCTACGTGCCGTCCAAGGCCGACTACGTGGCCGGCGTGAGCGGCTCGTACATGTGCGAGGCCCGGGACCTCGTGTCGGTGGACTCCCGGTGCGACAGCATCCACGTCTCCAACAAGTCGTTCACCGAACTCGGGGTGTCCTCGACCAACACCCTGACCCAGGACTACCCCAACCCGGCCGCGTTCAAATCGGGGGAGAAGATCTACATCGAGGTGTTCGACTGCGACGAGAACGAGAACAGCTCGGTCAAGGACACCATCGAGGTCACGGTCACGAGCCCCCAGGGGTACGCGCCCCCCACGCCCGACGTGGAGACGGTGGTGCTCACGGAGACCGGACCGGACACCGGCATCTTCCGCAACGAGACGAACCCGCTGCCGGTGATCTACTGCGGGTTCCCCGGGTCGGGTGACACCTCGGGCAACGGATACCTGTTCGTACGCGAGGGGTTCCCGATCACGATCTCCTACACCGACGACGACGACCCCACGGACACGGCCTGCGAGGTCACGGCCGCCATCGGGAGCTTCGCCTGCTCGGCGTTCAGCTACTCGTACTTCGCCGAGAACTACATCCACCTCGACCGCCACGGGGTGGCCTCGAACCTGACCATCGGCGGCAACGTGTGGACCAACGGGGAGTTCGAGCTCTCCTCCGACATGCTGGCCGACGCCCGGGGCCCCGACCGGGTGTACGGAACCGGCGACGACTACACCATCGTCGCCCTGGGGCACGTGTCGAACGGCGGCCGGATCCTGGGGGACGTGTACGCCCCCAGCTACGACGCCTACGGCCCCGACGGCCAGGGCCAGAACACCCAGAACTTCGGCACCCACACCGGCCACCTGGAAGGGAACATCTACCTGCGCGACGGGTTCCGGTGGAACGGGTCGAGTTTCGATCCGGAGGTGATCGGCGACGATCCGACCCGGGAGAAGACCCCGAGCTACGGGGCCTACACCTCGCTGGCGGCCCCGGGCGTGGCCCAGCCGCCCCCCGGCAGCTCGGTCGTCGTGCACCCGATCACCCATCCGGGGGCCATCGTGGGCTCGGTGTACACGAACTACTCGGCCTCGCCGCCCAAATACGACCCCAACGTCGACCCCACCTACGCCCAGGACCCGCCCAACGGCGAGGTGCTCGTGGCCAAGGACCTGCCCGAGTTCGATCTCGATCTGGCCCGGACCCTGGCCAAGGACACCACCAGCGACTACCACACCTGGGCCGCCTCGGAGGGGATCACCGACGGGGTGGACTCCGACACCTATTTCGCCGACTCCGCGGCGTTCGAGCAGTTCATCCTGGCCACGGCCGGTAAGACCTACAGCGGCTCCTGCGGCGCCTCGTACACCTCGACGAGCAGCGTGTACATCATCGGCGACCCCTGCGAGGGCACCGTGTTCTTCGTGGAGGGGGACCTCGACACGACCCAGATCCACCTGGGCGGCGCCCAGCTCATCGTGAACGGCGCCCTGGTGACCCCGGGCAAGCTCAGCATCAAGGGGGCCAAGGGCGGCTCGAGCACCATCGGGGGCATGGCCGTGTACGGCTGCGGCGAGCGGCCCGTGAACTGGCAGGCGGGCTGGACCGGCACGATCTACGAGGGCACCGGAAGCCCGTCGGACCCGTTTGCGGACCTGGAGTGGTTCTTCCGCGACCGGGGAGGGGCCGAGGACGTGCCCTACGCCCTGCCGGCCCTGGTGGGGATCAACAAGGTGGAGGTGTCGAAGCGCACCGATCATACCCTGGTGAGCGGCATCGTGTACACCAAGGGGGAGGTGCACTTTCACAACGACCAACGCCAGGGCAAGGCGTTCCTGGTGGGGGCCGAGATCGCCAACATCATCCACAACTGCCTATACATGGACTTCAAGTACAACGACTGCGTGAAGGCCTCGGCGAGCGACTGGTTCGGGTGCTACTGCGACACCGGGGGCACCCCGATCTCCTGCCTGATCACCGTCTCGCCGGCCGCGAGCACCGTGGCCACGGGCACGGGGGCCACGGTGTCCCTCTCGGCCACGGCCTCGGGGGGGAGCCCCAGCTACTCCTGGTCGGTGTCGGGCACCTCGGGCGGCAGCCTCTCCGGGAGCGGGAGTTCGGTGACCTACACCCCGGGCTCCTCCACCGGCACCGACACCATCACCGTGACCGATGCCGCCGGCGTCTGCCTGCCGGCCCAGGCCACGGTGACCGTGATCGGGGCCTGCTCCACCACCGTGAGCCCCTCGGCCGTCACCGTGCCGGTGACCCAGAGCCAGGTGTTCACCGCCTCGAGCCCCGGGGGCGGCCCCTACACCTGGTCGTTCCTCGCCAACACCTCGGGGGCGACCCTGTCGTCCACCACCGGCGACACGGTCACCTACACCGCCGGCGCGACCGGGGGCGGGCTCGACCGCATCCAGGTCACCGACGCCGCCGGGTGTACGGCGGCCGAGGCCGTGGTCTCGGTGGACTCGTGCTTCATCAAGATCGACCCCACCGAGTGGGACGGCAGTTCCTGCACCGCGGACGCCACGTCCACGGTCGACGCGGGCGGCATCGTGTGTCTCACGGTGACCGGCGGCGACGGCGAACTCCACTGGTACACCGACGACCCGGACGGCGCGTTCAGCTTCGACGGCGGCACCACCTGGGAGGCCGGCACCGAGGCCTCCCCCACGGTTTCCTACAACTTCTCGGGTGACACGGTTCTCTACCGGGCCGGGACCACGCTGGGCACCTTCACCGTGACCGCGAAGGACACCGAGGACTGCAAGGGGAACCAGGTGCTGAGCACCTGCGACCTCTCCTTCGACCCCCACGCCGGCACGATCTACGAAACCCAGTCCCTGGACGTGTCGGTCTCGAACCCCACGGCCACCCCGGTGAGCTTCACCGCCTCGGCCGGCACCGTGAGCGCCACCTCCGACACCGAGGCCACCTTCACCCCGTCGGGGGCGGGCAACGTGGTGCTGACCGCCGAGGACGCCGTGGGCTGCACGGCCGCCACCTCGGTGGCGGTCACCGCCTGCCCGGCGATCACCGTCGCGGCCTCGCCGGCCGACTCGCCGCTCAAGGTGTACGAGACCTACACCCTGTCGGCCTCCGGGGGCACCGGCCCCTACACCTGGGCGCTCACGGCGGGCTCGGGGACGCTGTCGGGCAACCGGTTCACCCCCGACACCGTGGGCGACACCGTGGAGATCACGGTCACCGACGCCAACGGCTGCACCGGGACCTGGGGCGGCACCGTGG
>CAZUYO010000018.1:0-21083 GCA_964624725.1 uncultured Thermodesulfobacteriota bacterium | reverse complement strand
CCGTGGGCAAGAAGGTGGCGGCGCCCGACCGGATCCTCGACATCTGGCACGCCGCCGCCCAGGGGGTGATCGCCGGCGCCAACATGGTGCTCGTGGACTTCCACCCCCGTCCCGAGAAGGCCCTGTGCGACGGCCCCCAGGCCATGCTCATGGAGGAGATGGAGGCGTTCTTCGAGGACATGCGGATCTGCCGGGAGGCCTACCTCCGGCGCCGGGCCCTGGCCGAGCGCACGGCCGGCGGGTTGGCGGCGTGACGCTTCCCCGCCCAGGCTGCCGAACCATCGGCCCGCGGCGCACCCCAGGGACCGGGGGGGCGATGGCGCGGCGGAAAGATCGCGCGATCGAAGAGGCCTCGGCGGGGCCACCCCCGAGAGGCCGTCGCTGAAGATCCCCCGGAAGGGGTTTCTCAGCATCCTGTCCAGGGTGGGGCCGGCTCGCGGGGCCGGCCCCACCTCCCCGCCGGGGACGGTGTCCCTCCCGTGATCGCGCCTATTTTGTTCCGCGAATAGCCGTAAGATACAATTTTGTCGCATAGGTCGGCCCCTGCCGCGGCCAGCCCTTCGGCAGAACAGGCGGTTCCGGCCTGGCCCGCCTCTTGCTCTCCACCGTGGATCGACACCTTTCCCTTTTCCCCTGGAGGTCGGGCATGCCGTCGGAGATCGGAGCCCTCGTGTGGACGTCGTGGACGATTGCGGTGCCGGCCACGGCCCTGGCTGCCGTGGGGGCCGTGGGCGCGGCCGTGTGGGTGAGCGGGCGCGCGGAGGGCAAGCGCCTCTGGGATGTTGCGTTCACCTTGCCTTTGGCGCTACCTCCCACGGCCGTCGGGTTCGGACTCCTCGTCGTCCTAGGCCGTCTCGGCCCCTTGGGATGGCTGTGGGAGGGACTGGGGCTCCGGCTCGTGTTCACGCCGGCTGCGGCCGTGGTCGCTGGCGCCGTGGCCGCATTCCCCCTGGTGTACAGGGCCGCCCGGGCAGGGCTTGAGGGCGTGCCCGCGGACCTCCGGGAAGCGGCCCGGCTCTACAGCCCCACCCGGATCCAGGCCTTCGCCCGGGTGATCCTTCCCCTGGCGTGGAAGCCCATCGCGGCCGGAACGGCCCTCGGCCTTGCCAGGGCCCTGGGGGAGTTCGGGGCCACCCTGATGGTGGCCGGGAGTCTTCCAGGCCGCACCCGCACGTTCCCCATGGCCGTGTACGAAGCCGTGCAGGCCGGCCGCGATCGCGAGGCCATGGTGCTCGTCGCGGTGGCCACCCTGACGGCCGCCGGCCTCCTCGTGGCCGCCGATTTCGCCCTTTCGGGAAGGCAGCGATGAGACACCCCTGGCTCGCCCTGCTCCTCCTTGTGCCCGGCTTGGCCCGGGGGGATCCCCTGGCGATCGGCGCGGCTTCGAGCCTGACCGACGTGCTCCCCCGGTTGGCCCGAGCGTTCACGAAAACCACCGGGGCGGCTGCGCCGGTTGCGAGCTTCGGGAGTTCCGGCACCGTCGCCCGCCAGGTCGTCTCCGGGGCCCCGTTGGACGTCGTGGTGCTGGCGGATCCGGGCCTGGCCCGGGCTCTGACCCGCCGGGGACTGCTGGAGCCCGGATCCTTACGGTGCGTCGCGACGAACCGGCTGTCACTCGTGGTCCCGCGGAAGAGTCGAACGGTGGCCTCGTGGGCCGACCTCGGCGCCCCGGCCGCCCCACGGACGGCCCTGGGCGATCCCGCCCATGTCCCCGCGGGCGCGCTGGCCCGGCGGCACCTGGAGGCCCTTGGGCTGTGGACCGCCGTGCTCCCCCGGGCCGTGTTCGCCGCCAGCGCACGCCAAGCCCTAGCGTACGCCCGACGGGCCGAGGTCGACGCCGCGGTCGTGTTCCGGACCGATGCCCTCTCGGCGGGAAGCGACGTGCGGGAGGTTGACACGGCCCCCCTCGCGGCCCGGTACGTGGCCGGCGTAGTGGTGGGAACCCCGCAGCCTGCCGACGCCCGTCGGTTCACGACGTTCCTCGCGGGCCCGGCCGGCCAGGCCCTCTTCGCCGAAGCGGGGTTCGGCGCCTGCCCGGGGAGGGAGCCGTGATCGAGGTCAGCGTGCGTTGCGAGCGCCGGACGCCCCGCCGGAAGTTTCGGGCCGAGATCGTGTTTCGCTGCGACGGACCCCGCGTGGCCGTGCTGGGGCCGTCCGGCGCCGGGAAGACGCTCCTGCTCCGCGCCATCGCCGGCCTCGAACTCGAGGCCGATTGCCGGGTCCGGCTCGACGGGGAGGCCCTTGTCCCTCACCGCCTCCCCCGGAAGCAGACGCCCGTCGGCCTCGTGTTTCAGGGGTACGCCCTGTTTCCCCATCTGAGTGTGGCCGCAAACGTAGGGTACGCCCTGGGCCCCCGGTGGCGTTGGTCCGGGAAGGCCCGCCGCCGCGTCGAGGAACTCCTCGAGGCGTTCGGGCTGTCGGACCTGGCCCACGAACGGCCGAACCGCCTCTCCGGCGGGCAGGCCCAGCGGGTGGCGATCGCCCGGGCCCTGGCCCCTCGGCCGCGGCTTCTGCTTCTGGACGAACCGTTCTCTGCCCTTGACCCGCCGCTTCGGCGGCGGGCCCGGGAGTTCGTGGCCTCGGCCGTCGCGGCCGAGAGGGTGCCCACGGTCCTGGTCACCCACGACCCGGCCGACGTCGAGGCCCTGGCCGACGATTTGGTGGTGCTCCGGGACGGCAAAGTGGAAAAGGTGCTCTCGTTCCGCCGCATCTGCCGCCGCCGGCGGGTCGCGCGGTTCGCGGCCGAACACCTGGTGACCCTGGGATGCCGAAGGGGAGCGCCGTGATCCGCCTGAACGACACCACGCTCCGGGACGGCGAGCAGGCCCCGGGGGTGGCGTTCTCGCCCCGGGAAAAGGAGGCCCTGGCCCGAGCCCTCGCCGAACTCGGGGTGGACGAGATCGAGGCGGGGACCGCCGCGATGGGAGGAGACGAGGCGGAGGGAATCCAGAGGGTCCTGGGCCTCGGCCTCCCCGTGCCGGTGTCGGTGTGGTGCCGGGCCCGGGAGGCCGACCTGCAGGCGGCCCGCGACCTGGGGGCTCGGCGGGTCGGGGTGTGCGTGCCCTGCTCCGATCTGATGATCGGGACAAAACTCGGGTGGCGCCGCGAAACCTTGCTCCGGCGCGTCGGCGATCTGGGGCGACTGGCGCGCCGGCTCGGCTTGGAGTTCGTGGTGGGCCTTGAGGACGCCTCGCGCGCCGACCTCGCCTTTCTCCTCGAGGTCTGCCGGGCGGCCGAGCGAGCCGGGGCGGTCCGGGTGCGGTTGGCGGACACGGTTGGCGTGCTGGCACCGTGGGCCGTGCAGGCCCTCGTGGCCGCGGCGACAGCAGCCGTGAACCTGCCGGTGGAGTTCCACGGCCACAACGACCTGGGCATGGCCACGGCCAATGCCCTGGCCGCGGCCACAGCCGGAGCACAGTGGCTCAGCGTAACGGTTCTGGGGCTCGGAGAGCGGGCGGGTAACGCCGCCCTCGAGGAGGTGGCCGTGGCCCTCTGGCGGTGCCTGGGCGCCCCCACGGGGGTGCGGCTCGACCGGCTGACCCGAGCGGCCTCGCTGGTCGCCCGGGTCGCGAACCGCCCCATCCCCCCGGCCAAGCCCGTGGTCGGCAGCGACGCGTTCCGCCACGAATCCGGCATCCACGTGGACGGGCTGCTGAAGACGCCGGCCCTTTACGAGCCGTTCCCCCCGGCCTTGGTGGGGCGGCGCCACGAGATCGTCCTGGGAAAGCACTCGGGCCGAAGGGCCTGGGACTGGTTCCGCCGGGCCGCCGGCTGAGGCGGCCCCGCGGGAGACAGCAAGGAGAAAGGTCCCATGCCGCTCAACGCCGCGATCCGCGAACTGGAATGGAACGCGCTCCTGGAGATCTGCCGCCTGATCGGGGGAGCCTTGGAGCTGGACCACACGCTGGCCGGGATTCTCCGTGTACTTTCGGAACACTTGGGCATGACGCGGGGCACGGTGGTGCTCTACGACGACGAGACCGAGCAACTCGTGATCCGGGCGGCCCACGGCCTGAGCCCGGCCGCCCGGAACCGAGGAGTGTACGCTCCGGGGGAAGGGGTTACGGGCCAGGTGTTCGCTCGGGGGGTACCGGTGGTGGTGCCCGACATCCGCGCCGAGCCCCTGTTCCTAAACCGGACAGGAGTTCGCAACTTCAAGAAGGAGGCCGTGGCGTTCCTGGGCGTTCCCATCCTGCTCCGGGGCGAACCCATCGGGGTGATGACCGCCGACCGGATGTTCGGCCCGGAGGTTTCCCTGCAGCGGGACCTGGAGTTCCTCATCGTGGTGGCCGCCCTCGTGGCCCAACTGGTGGCCCTGAACCGCAACGCAGACGCGGAGCGGCGGCGCCTCGAGCGGCTCAACCGGGCCATGCGGTCGGAACTCTCCGACAAGTACCAGGGGTTCTTCCTGGTGGCCCGGAGCCGGGCCATGGCCGAGGTGCAGGACCTGGCCCGCAAGGTGGCGGGAAGCCGGGCATCCGTGCTTCTCCTCGGCGAATCGGGAACCGGCAAAACCCTGATCGCCCGTATCCTTCACGAGATGAGCCCCCGGGGCGACGGCCCGTTCGTCAAGCTCAACTGCGCCGCCATTCCCGACAACCTCTTGGAGGCGGAGCTGTTCGGGTACGAGAAGGGGGCCTTCACCGGCGCCGAGCGGGCAAAGCCCGGCCGGGTGGAGGACGCGGACGGCGGCACGTTGTTTCTCGACGAAGTGGGCGAGTTGCCCCTGCTCCTTCAGGCCAAGCTTCTGCGGTTCCTGCAAGACCGAGAGTTCGAACGCCTCGGTTCCACCCGCACCCGCAAAGTAGACGTACGCATCGTGGCCGCCACCAACCGGGACCTCGCAGAGGCCGTGGCCGAGGGCTTGTTCCGAGAGGATCTCTTCTATCGCCTCAACGTGTTCCCCATCGTGGTGCCGCCGCTTCGCGACCGGCCCGCCGACGTGCCCCTGCTGCTGGACCACTTCCTGGCGAAGTTCGGGGCGGAGTACGGCAAGACCCTGCGCCTGGGCGGCAAGGCCCGGCGGGCCCTCCTGGAATATCGCTGGCCCGGTAACGTGCGGGAAATGGAGAACCTCATCGAGCGGCTAGCCATCCTGAACGACGGCGGCGAGATCGAGCTTCGGGACCTGCCACCCCACGTGGTGGCGGCCGGGCTCCAGCAGGAGCGCCGGCCCGAGGAACTGCCGCCCCTCAAGGAGATGGAACGCCGCGAGGTGGTGGCGGCGCTGGAGCGAAACGGCTGGATCCAGACCCGGGCAGCCCGGGAACTGGGGCTCACGCTTCGGCAGATCGGATACCGCATCCGCAAATACGGCCTCGAAGACCGGGTGCGGGCGAACCGCGGCCGCGGCGCCTCCCGCGCCCAGTGAACCACTTCCGACAGGGCCGAAACGGCTTGTGCCCCCAGGGATGGGGGCGGACTTTTCCCGTTTGGCCCTCTTCCTCTGGTTTTCCGCCCCCGGCGCCTCGGCGTCGGGGGCGTTTCGTTGCCTCGTTCTGACACTGATGCAACCAGAACCTACCCTATTGTAACCCCACCGACGTTTCTGACACTTCGCGCCCGATACGGATGACGCCCCGGATCGGGGACAAGGGAATTTCCTCTTTTGCGTCAATCGCTTAGGCAACCCGCCTGCTTAGTCCTTTCCACCGGGCACGCCAGTTGCTCTTCCTCTCGGCAACGACAACCTCATCGAGGGAGGAACAGACCATGAGAAAGGTGGCGATCTACGGGAAAGGCGGCATCGGCAAATCCACGACCACGCAGAACACCGTGGCCGGGCTCGCGGAGGCGGGGAAAAAGGTGATGGTCGTGGGGTGCGACCCCAAGGCCGACTCCACGCGGCTCCTGCTCGGCGGCCTCGCGCAGAAGAGCGTGCTCGACACCCTGCGCGACGAAGGCGAGGACCTGGAGCTCGAGGACGTGGCCAAACCCGGGTTCCGTGAGACGTTGTGCGTGGAATCGGGGGGACCGGAGCCGGGGGTGGGCTGCGCCGGCCGGGGCATCATCACCTCGATCAACCTGCTCGAGGCCCTGGGCGCCTACGAGGACGACCAGGAGCTCGACTACGTGTTCTACGACGTGCTGGGCGACGTGGTCTGCGGCGGGTTCGCCATGCCGATCCGCGAGGGCAAGGCCCAGGAGATCTACATCGTGGTCTCGGGCGAGATGATGGCCATGTACGCCGCCAACAACATCTGCAAGGGCATCCAGAAGTACGCCCGGGCGGGCGGGGTGCGCCTGGGGGGCCTCATCTGCAACAGCCGCAAGGTGGACAACGAGGAGGAGATGATCCGGGCGTTCGCCGAAAAGCTCGGCACCCAGATGCTCTACTTCCTACCCCGGGACAACATGGTGCAGAAGGCCGAGATCCACCGGAAGACCGTGATCGACTTCGCCCCCGACCACCCCCAGGCCCAGCACTACCGAAACCTGGCCCGAGCCATGGACGAGAACGACATGTTCGTGATCCCCAAGCCCCTTCCCATCCCGGAGCTCGAGCAACTGCTCATGGACTACGGGCTGTTCGGGTAGGCCCCCAAGGAGACGCCCCATGCGACGTCCGGAGTACCACCTTCTCGTGTGCGGAAGCTTTCGCGGAGCCGAGGCCAAGGGCGTATGCCTCCAGAGGGGCTCCCACGGCCTCGTGGCCTACCTCGAAGGCGAGGTGGCCGACCGGGGCCTCGACGTCCTGGTTTCGTCGACCGGCTGCCTCAAGGCCTGCGACCAGGGGCCCGTGGTGGTGCTCTACCCCCACGGCGCCTGGTACGCGGGGGTGGACGAGCCCGTGGCCGACGAGATCCTCGACGCCCTGGAGGAGGGGCGGGCGTCCGACAGCCACCGCATCGACGAAGGTCCCTGACCCACGGCCGGGCGCCCCGGCCCCAGGAGCTGCGCCATGACCGCGCTTCCGTTCGAAGCCCGCCGCGACCAGGTCCACCGCAAGGGAGAGGGCGACTTCCGCCTCGCCTGCGACCGGGAGAGCCTCGCGGGCGCCGTGAGCCAGCGAGCCTGCGTCTTTTGCGGCGCCCGGGTGGTGCTCTACCCCGTGGCCGATGCCCTCCACCTGGTGCACGGCCCCGTAGGCTGCGCGGCCTACACCTGGGACATCCGGGGGGCCCTGTCGTCGGGCCCCCAGCTCCACCGCCTGAGCTTCAGCACCGACCTGCGGGAGCGGGAGGTCATCTTCGGCGGCGAGGAAAAGCTCCACCGGGCCCTCACCGAGCTCATCGAACGCCACCGGCCAGCCGGGGCGTTCGTGTACAGCACGTGCGTGGTGGGCCTGATCGGCGACGACCTCGAGGCCGTATGCCATCGGGTGGCCGCCGAGCAGGGGATCCCCGTGATCCCGGTCCACTCGGAGGGATTCCAGGGCACCAAACGGGCCGGGTACGCCGCTGCGTGCGAGGCGCTGTTCCGGCTGGTGGGCACGGGCTCCACCGACGGGATCCCGCCGGTCAGCGTAAACATCCTGGGCGACTTCAACCTGGCCGGGGAGCTCTGGATCGTGCGGGGCTACCTGGAGCGGATGGGGGTTCGGGTGGTCGCGAACGTCACGGGCGACGGCCGCATCGCCGACATCGCCCGGTGCCACGGCGCGTCCCTGAACCTGGTGCAGTGCTCCGGGGCCACCTTGGGGCTCGCCCGCCGCATGCAAGAGGCCTTCGGCATCCCCTACCGCAGGGTGTCGTACTTCGGGGTCGACGACATGGCCGAGGCCCTCTACGCCGTGGCCGACCACTTCGCACGGCTCGACCCCGAACTTCCCGCGAAAGCCCGCGACCTCGTGCGCGCCGAACTCGGGGCCCTCGAACCCCGCCTTCGCACGATCCGCGCCGACCTCGCCGGCCGGCGGGTGGCCATCTACGTCGGGGGGGCGTTCAAGGCGTTCTCCCTGGTGAAGGCCTTCCGGCTCCTCGGCATGCGCACCGTGGTCGTGGGCTCCCAGACCGGTACCGAAGAGGACTACCGCGAGCTCCACGCTGTCACCGACCCCGGCACCGTGATCGTCGACGACACGAACCCCCTCGAGCTGAGCGCCCTCCTCCTGGAGCAGGGAGCCGATCTCCTCGTAGGAGGGGTCAAGGAGCGCCCCATCGCCTACAAGCTGGGCATCGGGTTCTGCGACCACAACCACGAGCGCAAGCTCCCCCTGGCCGGGTTCGAGGGCATGCTCCGGTTCGCGGAGGAGGTGCACCGCACGGTGACGAGCCCGGTGTGGCGGTTCACCCCCTGTCGGCACCCCGCCGCGGAGGTGTGCGATGCGTAACTCCGCGCCCCCGGCCTACGTGTCGACCACCAACGCCTGCCACCTGTGCATGCCGCTGGGTGCCTGCCTCGCGTTCAAAGGCATCGAGGGAGCCGTGCCCTACCTCCACGGGTCCCAGGGCTGCGCCACTTACATGCGCCGCTACCTCATCAGCCACTACCGGGAGCCGGTGGACATCGCCTCGTCGGCCCTGGGCGAGCGGCAGGCCGTGTTCGGGGGGGCACCCAATCTGCGCCAGGGGCTGTGGAACGTGATCACCGCCATGCGACCCAAGGTGATCGGGGTGGCCACCACCTGCCTCACCGAGACGATCGGGGAGGAGCCGGGCCCCTTGGCCCAGGCGTTCCTGGCAGAACTCGCCGAAAAGAACCCCGGCGCCGAGCTGCCCCACGTGGTGACCGTTCGCACCCCGAGCTACGGCGGAACCCACACCGAAGGGTTCCGGCGGGCGGTGCAGGCGGTGCTCGAGACCCTGGCCCGGCCCGGGCCGGCCGGCGACCACCTGAACCTCCTGCCGGGCATGGCCTCACCGGCCGACCTCCGGTACCTCAAACGCCTCGTCCGGGCGTTCAGCCTCGAGGCCGCTGTGATCCCCGATCCCTCCGACCCGCTCGACGGCCCCTCATGGTCCGCCTACACCGCCGTGCCGCCCGGGGGCACCCCCCTCGAGGCCTTGCGGGCCGCCGGCCGGGCCCGGGCCACCGTGGCCTTCGGGTGCGACGCCGGAGACGCCGCGGGGCCCGGGGCCTGGCTCCAGGACCGCTTCGGGGTGCCCCTCATTCCCCTGGGGCCCCCGGTGGGCCTCAGGGCCGCCGACCGGTTCCTCGAGACGCTCGAGGACCTCTCGGGCCGGCCCGTGCCCGACGAAATCCGGGCCCGGCGGGGCCGCCTCGTGGACGCCTACGTCGACGCCCACAAGTACCTGGCCAGGGTCCGGGCGGCCGTGGTCGCCGACGAGGATCTGGCCGCGGCCATGGCCGGTTTCCTCGCCGAAACCGGGATCCGGGTCGTGTACGTGGCCACCGGCGACCGCCCCGGCTCCCTGGGCGCCGCCGTGGAGAAGGCCACGGCGGGGCTCCTGCGGGAACCGCCGTTCGTCCAGGAAGGGGCAGACTACCACACCGTCGACGAGGCAACCCGGGACCTCGGACTCGAGCTCGTGGTGGGCACGAGCAAGGCGTACCCCCTGGCCCGGGCCCGCGGCATCCCCCTCGTGCGGGTCGGATTCCCGATCCACGACCGGTTCGGCGCGGCCCGGCAGAGACTGCTCGGGTACGCCGGCACGCAGGCGCTGTTCGACCGCGTCGTGAACGCCCTCCTGGCCCACCGGCAGGAGGCGTCCGACGTGGGCTACGGCTACCTTTAAAGGAGGCGACCCCCATGAACCCCGCCCTCGACCTCCGGCGCCACCCCTGCTTCCAGGCCGAAAGCCACGGCCACTGTGGCCGGGTGCACCTGCCCGTGGCGCCCCGGTGCAACCTGAAATGCGCCTACTGCAACCGCCGCTACGACTGCGTGAACGAAAGCCGCCCCGGGGTCACGAGCGCCGTGCTCGCGCCCCATCAGGCGCTCGCGTACCTGCAGGGGGTGATGGCCGCCGAACCTCGCATCTCGGTGGTGGGCATCGCCGGACCGGGCGACCCCTTCGCCAACCCCGACGAGACCCTGACCACGCTGCGCCTGGTGCGCGAACACCGACCCGAGATGCTTCTGTGCGTTGCCACGAACGGGCTCGGGCTGCCGCCGTTCCTGGATGAACTGCAGGCCCTGGGGGTCACCCACGTCACCGTCACCGTAAACGCCGTGGACCCGGCCGTGGGGGCACCCCTGTATGCCTGGGCCCGGGACGGCAAGGTGCTCCACCGGGGCCCGGAGGCCGCCCGGGTGCTCCTGGAGCGACAGCGCGAGTCCATCACCGGCCTCAAAGCCCGGGGGATCCTCGTGAAGGTCAACTGTATCGTGGTGCCGGGCGTCAACGACCGCCACGTGGTCGAGGTGGCCCGCACCGTGGCCGGGTGGGGCGCCGACGTCCTCAATGTGATGGGGCTCGCGCCCACCGCGGGCACGGCGCTCGCCCACGTGCCCGAGCCGGGTCCCGAGCTCCTCGGGAGGCTCCGCTCCGAAGCCGAGGTGTACCTGCCCCAGATGCGCCACTGCCGCCGTTGCCGGGCCGACGCCGTGGGGCTTTTGGGAGAGGACCGGTCGGCCGAGTTCGCGCCGCTCCTCGCCGAGGCGGCCGAGGCGCCCCCGCCCCTTCGCACCGACCGTCCCTACGTGGCGGTGGCCACCCGAGAGGGCATGCTCGTGAACCAACACTTGGGCGAGGCGCGCTCGTTTCAGGTGTGGGCCCCGGACGGAAACCGGTTCCGGCTCGTGGAGGAGCGGCCGGCCCCGCCCCCGGGCGGAGGGGTCGAGCGGTGGCGCCGGCTCGCCGAGGTGCTGGGAGACTGCCGGGCCGTGCTGGTGAGCGGGGTCGGCGAAGGGCCCCGGGCCCTCCTTACCGATGCCGGCGTGGTCCCCCTCGATATGGACGGGTTCATCGAGCTCGGCCTCGCGGCCGTGTACGCCGGCGCCGACCCGACCCGGTTCCGCCGGCGTCGGGGGGGCTGCTCCCGTGGCCTCGGGTGCAATGGCGACGGGGCCGGATGCGGCTGACCCCGGGATTGCCCACTTCCCCACCCCCAGGAGGTACACCATGCGCATCGCGATCGCATCCACCGACGGCAAGAGCGTGAACGAGCACTTCGGCCGGACCCTCCAGTTCTGGATCTACGACCTCGGGCCCGACGGCGTCCGGTTCGTGGCGGCACGACCGGTGACCCCGCTCTCCACGGGCGACCCCCACCACCCCTTCGACGAGGGCCGGTTCGCCGGCATCGCCGAGGCGATCGAGGACTGCCGGCGGGTCTATTGCGCCCGCATCGGCGACCGGCCGGCCGCAGAACTGGCCGCCCGCGGCATCGAGGTGGTGGTGCAACCCGGCCCCCTTCCGGCGGCCCCCTGACCCGCGGCCTTCCCCCAACCCAGCGAAGGAGACGACCATGGCAACCGAAACCCCGCGTCCCGAAGACGCCAAACGAGCCCTGACCGAGGCCTACCCCTCCAAGGCGGCCCGCAAACGGGCCAAGCAGATCGTGGTGAACGCCCCGCCCGACGCCGAGGGCTTCCGGCCCCCGATCCTCGCGAACACCCGCACGACGCCGGGTGTGATCACCCAGCGGGGCTGCTCCTACGCCGGGTGTAAGGGGGTGATCCTCGGGCCGGTGCGCGACATCCTCACCATCACCCACGGCCCCGTCGGGTGCGGCTTTTACAGCTGGCTCACCCGCCGCAACCAGACCCGCCCGCCCTCGGCCGACTCCCCCAACTACATGACCTACGCCCTCATGACCGACATGCAGGAGAACGACATCGTGTTCGGAGGCGAAAAGAAGCTCCGCCGGGCCATCCGGGAGGCCTACGAGATCTTCAAGCCCAAGGCCATCGCCATCGCGGCCACGTGCCCCGTGGGGCTCATCGGCGACGACATCCACGCCGTGGCCCGCGACATGAAGGAAGAGCTCGGCATCAACGTGTTCGCTTTCAGCTGCGAGGGGTACAAGGGCGTGAGCCAGTCGGCCGGGCACCACATTGCCAACAACGGCATCTTCGAGCACGTGGTGGGCACCCTCGACGAACCCCCAGAGGGGAAGTTCCGGATCAACCTGCTCGGCGAGTACAACATCGGGGGCGACGCCTTCGAGATCGAACGGATCCTGGAGCGCTGCGGCATCACACTCGTGTCCACGTTCAGCGGCAACGCCTCGTACGACCAGTTCGCTCGGGCCCATACCGCCGACCTCAACGCCGTCATGTGCCACCGGTCGATCAACTACATGGCCGAGATGACGGAGGAGAAGTACGGCATTCCCTGGATCAAGGTGAACTTCATCGGCGCCGAGGCCACGGCGAAGTCGCTCCGGAAGATCGCCCAGTACTTCGGGGACCCCGATCTGATCGCCCGGGTAGAGGAGGTGATCGCCGACGAGATGCCCCGGGTGCGGGCGGTCATAAACGAGGTTCGGCCCCGCACCGAGGGCAAGACCGCCATGCTGTTCGTCGGCGGGTCGCGGGCCCACCACTACCAGGAGCTCTTCCGGGAGATCGGCATGCGCACCGTGGCGGCCGGCTACGAGTTCGGCCACCGCGACGACTACGAGGGCCGCAAGGTGCTGCCCTTCGTCAAGATCGACGCGGACAGCCGAAACATCGAGGAGCTCGACGTGGAGCCAGACCCCGAGCGGTACCGGCCCCGCAAGTCCCCCGAGGAGCTCGAGGCGATGCGGACCGAGGGTCTAGACCTCGGGGAGTACGAGGGGCTCATGGCCGACATGGAGGAAGGAAGCCTCGTCATCGACGACATCACCCACTACGAGACCGAACGGCTGATCGAGCTCTACCGGCCCGACGTGTTCTGCGCCGGCATCAAGGAAAAGTACGTGATCCAGAAGCACGGCATCCCGATGAAGCAGCTCCACAACTACGACTATCACGGCCCCTACGCCGGGTTCCGGGGGGCGATCCGGTTCTACCGCGAGATCGACCGCATGGTGAACACGCGGATCTGGCGGCACGTGACCCCGCCCTGGGCCGAGGAACCCCGGCCCGAGGCCCTGCGTCAGGCGTCCTGATCCCCCCTTTCCCGCACGCGAGGTGACCCATGCTGCTCCGACACACACCCAAGGAAATCCGCGAACGATCCGCCCTGACCATCAACCCGGCCAAAACCTGCCAGCCCGTAGGCGCCATGTACGCCGCCCTCGGGGTGCACCGGTGCCTGCCCCACAGCCACGGGTCCCAGGGGTGCTGCGCCTACCACCGCAGCATGCTCACCCGGCACACCAAGGAGCCGGTCATGGCGGCCACGAGCTCCTTCACCGAGGGCGCCTCGGTGTTCGGGGGCATGGCCAACCTGACCCAGGCCATCGAGAACATTTTCGCCCTCTACGACCCCGACGTGGTGGCCGTGCACACCACCTGCCTTTCGGAGGTGATCGGCGACGACATCCCCCAGATCGTCAAGAATGCCCAGGACGCCGGGAAGATCCCCAGAGGAAGGATCGTGATCCACGCCAACACCCCGAGCTTCGTGGGCTCCCACGTAACCGGGTTCGCCGGCATGACCAAGAGCCTCGTGGACTACTTCGCCGAGCCCGACACGCCCCCGACAGGCCGCGTCAATGTGATCCCCGGGTTCGTGGAACCTGCCGACATGGCTGAGATCAAACGCCTGGCGGCCGAGATGGGGGTCGAGATCCTGCTGTTCCCCGACACCTCGGGCGTGCTCGACGCGCCCATGACCGGCCGCCACGCGTTCTACCCCGAGGGCGGCGCGCGGGTGGAAGACCTGAAGACCATGGGGGGCAGCCGGGCGACCCTGGCGCTGGGGGCGTGGGCCTCGGCCCCGGCCGCCGAGGCGTTGGAGAAGAAGGCCCACGTGCCCTTCCAGGTGCTCGACACCCCGATCGGACTCCTGGCCACCGACCGGTTCGTCGACGCCCTCAGGCGGGCGGCCGGGGTGGAGGTGCCCGCCACGGTGACCCGGGAGCGAGGCCGGCTTGTGGACCTGCTGGCCGATATGGCCCAGTACTTCTACGGCAAGAAGGTCGCGCTGATTGGGGATCCCGATCCCATCATCGCGCTCACCGAGTTCTGCCTCACCCTCGACATGAAGCCGGTGCACGTGGTCACGGGAACCCCGGGAAAGCGGTTCGAGGAGCGGGTCGGGGGGCTCCTGGCCGAGGCCGGCGTCGAGGGCCACGTAACCCAGGCCGCGGACATGTTCCACTTCCACCAGCTCATCAAGAACGAACCGGTGGACCTCATCATCGGGAACACGTACTGCAAGTACATCGCCCGGGACGAGGGGATTCCCCTGGTGCGCCACGGCTTCCCGGTGCTCGACCGGGTCGGCCACCAGTTCTTCCCCTCGGTGGGATACCGGGGCGCCATGCGGCTGGCGGAAAAAATGCTCGATGCGTTCCTCGACCGGATCGACCGGGAGACCGATGAGACCGCCTTCGAATTGGTGCTTTGAAGGCTGGCAGGCGAAAGGGGGGGAGGCTGAAAACCTGACCTTGCTCTAGCCCATGGAGCGGCCCGCGGCGTCCGGATCGGGGTGTTTCCCGGGTAGGGAACAGGCTTCCGGGAATCAGCGGGTTCGGGCCGCGGGGGTGCCCCTTCGGGCCCTCGACCGATACCGTGCCTGTGGCTACCCTGCCGGCGCGCTCCCAGGTTTCCGCTCCCAAGCCGCCTCGCTGCCCAGCCGCCACGCAAAGGAGTCGTGTCCATGGAACCGGTTTCCATCCGCGCCGCCAACGCGACTGACGTGCCTGAACTCTGTCGATTGCTCGGGCAGCTCTTCCGACTGGAGGCCGATTTCTCTCCCGACCCCTCGCGCCAGGCGAAGGGCCTCGAGCGGCTTCTCGCCGCCGACCCGAGTCGGGCGGCGGTGTTCGTGGCCGAGGCCGGGGGGAGGGTCGTGGGCATGGTGAGCCTGCAGGTGCTCGTGTCCACGGCCGAAGGCGGAGAGGTGGGACTCTTGGAGGACCTGATCGTGGACGAAAGCCTCAGGGGCCGGGGGATCGGAACGGCCCTTCTCGCCGCGGCCGAGGGGTGGGCCCGGAGCCGGGGGCTCCTGCGCCTTCAGCTCCTGGCGGACCGGGAGAACGGCCCGGCCCTCGGGTTCTACCGGGCTCGGCGGTGGGGCCCCACCCAGCTCGTGGCGCTCCGCCGGGCGCACTGGCGGCCCGGCCCGCCGGACTGAGCCCGCGCCTTCAAGCCCCGAGCCGAACCAAGCGTTCCGCGGCCGCCTCGAGGCGCTCGCGCACGTCGAGGTCCAGCCGGCGCAGCCAGGCCCGGGGGATCGCGGTCGTGCCGCCAAGACCCCCGGCGACGGCCCCCGCGAGGGCGCCGGCCGTGTCGGCGTCACCGCCCTGGTTCACCACCCCCACCAGGCAGTCTTCGAACGAGCCCGTCGTGCGCAGAAAGAAGAAGACGGTCCGCAGCGTGTCCACCACATAGGGGCTCGAAACCGGCCGGGTGCCGGTGGCCCGAAACTCGGGATGGCGGCGGGCCAGGGCCCGGGCCACTCCGTCCACCGCTTCGAACCCCCGGCCCAGAACGGCCGCCCGCACCATCAGGGCCACCGCCGCCGAAGCCGCGTCCGACAGGGGGTGGTTGTGGGTGATGCGGGCCTGGCGCACCGCCCACACCCCGGCCCGCACAGGGCTCGCGAGCGAGGCGATCCCGGCCGCCGGGGCCCGCATGGCGCCGCCGTTTCCGGCGTCCCACTCGTTCGGGGGGGCCTGGAACGTGCCCTCCACCAGGAACCGCCGGATGCCCCGGGCGCAGGTGGCCCCCACATCCACCGGCCGCGACCGGAGCCAGGCCGCGAACCCGCGGGCGATCGCCCCGAGATCCCACCGGCCGGCCTCCGCCACCGCCTCGGCCAGCGCCAGGAGCATGCCGGTGTCGTCTGTGATCTGACCGGGTTTCAAGCCGAGCCACCCGCCGCCGCAAAGCGTGCGGTGCACGCCGTACCGGTGCCGGATCTCCGCGGGGGTCAGGAACTCGGTCGTGGCCCCCAGGGCGTCTCCCACCGCGAACCCAAACATCGCCGCCCGGGCCCGGTCGCGTACCTCGGGCGTCACCACCATCGCACCCGGGCCTCCACCTGCCCACCCAGGGCGAGCACTTCTTCCTCGCCGGCCAGGAGGCTCGTGTGGAGCAGGGGGGCATCGAACACGATCTTGCTTGTGGGCACCTCGACCTCGAGCACTCGGGTGCCGAACTCCCAGGCCCGCTCCGGGTCGCGGGTGAAGGAAACCAAGTTGTTGAGCCACACCACCACCCGGTCCGGCGCCGGCCGTGCCGTGACTTCGTGCTCGTCGAGGTCGTGGATGCCCCGGTAGAGGGTGAGAACCTCAGGGTGGCCGGGGTGGCGGCGGCGCACCTCGTCCTGGACAAACTCGAACAGGAGGTCGAGCTGTAGACGAAGCGCGTTTGTCCGCCCCTCGCCCCGGGCGGCTTCGGTGCGGTAGGCGAGGTACGAGGGGTCGGCGAGGCTCCGGATGGGGGCCCCGTGGTGGCAAGGCGGAAGCCCGAAACGGCTTTCGGCCCAGGCTTTCAGGACGGCAGCCTCTCGGGAATTTGAGTCCGCCATCCATCCGCGTAGGTACCGGAAGTAGCTGTTCCGCAGGCTCGCGCGTCCGGAGCCATCCGGCTCGTCGCGCCACTGGTGCAGGCGGAAGGCCACGTCCATGTACTCCTGGAACCGACAGATCCGGGCCTTTGCATCCGGCGTGCGCCGGAGCCGGGCGAACAGCCGGCGGTGGGTCCGGCGGACCCCCTGGATGTGAACCGGTCGCGGGTGTCGCTGGAACCCGGTGGACGCGAGCAGGGGGGCGGGCACGCTGCAGAGGTTGAAGGAGGCCAGGGGCGGGGGCACGTGGCACCGGAAGGGGCCCCCGGCCACGCGGGGCCGGGGGCCGTGGGCTGGGCAACCCGCTCAGAGGGAACGGGACACCGTGAACACGATCCGGCCGTCGGCGAGGTCGGAGCCCAGAAAATCGGCCTCGGTGGTGTTGTGGTAACTGAGGTCGAGGTCGAACCCCTTTGCCGAGGCGGCCACGCCGACCCGGTAGTGCCAGTAGTCGAACCCGTCGTCCCCGTCGAGCCCGGCGCCGCCGCCCGTGGTCTTGTCGCCCGCCACGGTCTGCCAGCCGAGGTCGCCCGAGACCGAAAGCCCCCAGGGCAGATCCAGGCCGAGGCTCCCCGCCAGGTAGTGGGCCGGGCCGTCCTCCCCGAAGAAATCGGAGGAGTAGGCGTAGGAAAGGCCCACCGACGGGGTGACCGGCCCCAGGGCCGGGAGCCCGTATCCGAGGCTCAGGCTCCCCTCCACGAAATTCAGCTCCGGGTCGTCGTGGGACTTGGGGTAGGCGTAGTAGACCACGCCCAGGTCGTAGGAAAACCCGGCCGTCTCCCCGGCATACCCGCCGTAGAAGTCCATCTCGACCCCCCCGCCGAAGCTCACGTTGGAGGCCCAGGTGCCCAGGTACACCCCGGCGGGGGCGGCGTAGTCGAACCCGCCCTGCACGGCCCAGCTGGAATTGGTCTGGGAGACGCCCCGGAACACGTAGTCCGAGGTGTAGGCCACGTTGGCCGTGAAGTTCTGGTCGGCGAGCCACCCGGGCTCCCCGGCCGAGGCGCGGCAGACGAGGGCGGCCACCAGGGCCGAGGCGAGCACGATGGAGCGGTTCATGGCGATCTCCTTTTCGAACAAAGGGAAACGGAACACGCGCTCAAGCCTGGGAATGGGCCAGGGTGGAGGGCTTCGCCATCGCAGACGACGCCGGGGGCGCTCCGTCGGAGGAAGCCGAGGGACCCACCACGTTGGGGAACAGGAACTCGGGGTAGGCGCTCAGGCCGTGCTCGGAGAAGTCGCAGCCGGTGAGTTCCTCTTCCTCGCTCAGGCGAACGCCCATCACCGCCTGGAGCACCTTGAAGAGCACGAAGCTTGAGGCGAAAGCCCAGACGAAGGCAGCCGCGATGCCCAGGGCCTGCACGCCCACCACGTGCCAGGAAAACCCGGCCGTGTCGAACAGCCCCGCCGCCAGGGTGCCCCAGGCCCCGCACACCCCGTGCACCGACACCGCGCCCACCGGATCGTCCACGCCGATCCGGTCGAAGAAGAGCACTGACTCGGTCACGAGCACCCCGGCCACGAGCCCGATCACGATCGCCGACAGGGGGCTTACGTTGGCGCAGCCGGCCGTGATGCCCACGAGGCCCGCCAGGCAACCGTTCAGGGTCATCCCCACATCGGGCTTCCCGAACCGGATCCAGGTGTAGTAGATCGTCGAGACGAGCCCGGCCGCCCCGGCCAGGGCCGTGGTGACGGCGATCAGGGCGATGGACGTATCGCCGGTGGTGGTGGAGCCGGGGTTGAACCCGAACCATCCGAAAAAGAGGATCAGCACGCCCAGGGCCGCCAATGGGATCGAATGACCCGGGATCGCCTGGGGCTTCCCGTTCTTGTACTTCCCGATGCGGGGCCCCACCACGATGGCGCCGGCGAGCGCGGCCCACCCGCCCACCGAATGGACCACCGTGGAACCCGCGAAGTCGATGAACCCGAGGCCCTCGAGCCACCCGGCCCCCTTGTACAGGCTGCCCCAGGCCCACGAGCCGAACACCGGGTACACGATCATGGTCATGAGTGCGCTGAAGACGAGGTACACGCTGAACTTCATGCGCTCGGCCACCGCTCCCGAAACGATGGTGGCCGCCGTGGCCGCGAACACCACCTGGAACATGAAAAAGGCGTACACCCAGGGGTCGCCTTCGGCGGCGAAGTCCCGGAGCATGAACCCCGTGGTTCCGAACCACCCCTTGGAGGCGCCGAACATGAGCCCGAACCCCACGAAGAAGAACCCCAGGGCGCCCATGCCGAAGTCCATGAAGTTCTTCATCAGGATGTTGCAGGCGTTCTTGGCCCGGGTGAACCCCGCCTCCACCATGGCAAACCCGGCCTGCATGAAGAACACCAAGAAGGCGGCCACCAGGGTCCACACGTAGTTCAGGTGGGTCTGCACCGTCTCGGGGGTGAGCGGTTCGTCGGCCGCCCAGGCCGCGCCGGCCGCGGCGAGCCCCACGGCGGCCAGGAGGATGGTGTGTCGGATCGTTCGTCTCATCGCTTTCTCTCCTTCCCTCAGGGTTGGGTTACCGGTCGCGGCGGCGACGCCCCCCCCGGTTGCCAGGACCGTGCCAACGGGGAACAGAACCGGCGAGCGAGCCCAAAACCCAGGAACCTACCGGGGGTTTCGCCTTTCTCTCCCCGGCAGGGGGGCTCCCCCCGGCGCGCCCGAGCAGATCAAATTTGTTCTCCAAAGACAAAAAGAAGACAGTTTTGTATCTTCTTGCCAATCTCCTACATTTTTGTACATTGCGATCCTTTGACATACAAAAATGCATCCACGACCGCCGAACCGCGCCCCGAATCCCGCCGCAGGAGCCCGGTTTCCGGGACACGGGGGGACTCGGCCACCCTGGCATGACTCCTGCTTGGGTGAACGGACATCCCCTCGGCGCCCCCTGGGCAGCGGCGGCGACCGGGCACCGAGGGGCCCACCCACGTCTGAAACGGTTCAACGACAAAGGAGCGCGCAGCCATGCTCAAGATCGAGGCGATCTTCAAACCCTTCCGGCTCGACGCCGTGAAGGAGGCGTTACAGGACCTGGGGGTGCAGGGGATGACCGTGAGCGAGGTGCGGGGATTTGGCCGCCAAAAGGGCCATTCGGAACTTTACCGGGGCGCCGAATACACGGTGGATTTCGTGCCGAAGGTGAAGATGGAGGTGGTGGTGGACGAGTCGCAGGCGGCCGCCGTGGCGGACGCGATCGTGGCGGCCGCCCACACGGGAAAGATCGGGGACGGGAAGGTGTTCGTGAGCCCCGTGCAGGACGCGATCCGGATCCGCACGGGGGAAAGGGGCCGGTCGGCGATCTGAGACCGCGCGGACGGCCCCCGTTGCCCCGGCGGCCGTCCGCACCCCCACGGGACCCGGGGCGCCCCGGCAACGAAAAACGGCCCCGCCGAGGCGGGGCCGTTTTTCGTCGGGCGCCGCCGCTCCCGGGCTACTCGCCCAGGGCCTTGCGGTTCTTCTCCAGGAGCTCCCCGCCCACCGGGTAGAACCCCTGCTCCTCGGCGATCTTCTGCCCCGCCTCGGAGAGTTCGAACTGGAGCAGTTCCGCCACGACCCCCTTGGGGGTTCCGTTCGTGTACTGGTACAACGCCCGGGCCAGGGGGTAGCGCCCGGCCTTGACCGCCTCCCGGTCCAGCGGGCTCAAGGCCTCGCCGTCGGCGGTCTTGATCTTGAGGGGCTTGATGCCCTTGCGGACGCTTCCATTTTCGTCCACCACGTAACCGATGCCCACGTACCCGATGGCCGAGGCGTCCCGGGCCACGGCCTCCAGGATCTGGGCGTTCCCATTCATCCGGTTCATCGTCGCGGCGTAATCCTTGTTTCCGAGCACGTGCTCCTGGAAGAACACGTAGGTGCCCGAGTTGGACTGCCGGCCGTAGAGGGTCACCGGCCGGTCGGGCCCGCCCAGGGCCTTCCAGTTCTTGATCTCGCCCCGAAAGAGCCGGCCCACGTCGTCGGGAGTGAGCGCCTCGATCGGGTTGTTCTCGTTTACGATCACGCACAGCCCGTCCACGGCCACCGCGAACTCCACCGGCTCCACCCCGTTCTTCCGGGCCAACTCGATCTCCTTGGGCTTGATCCTCCGAGACGCGTCGGCTATGTCGGCCTTGCCGTCGATCAGGGCCGCGATCCCCGTGCCGGAGCCGCCCCCGGTCACGGCCACGAACTGCCCCGTCTCGTCCAGGAACGCTTCGGCCCAGGACTGCGCCAGGTTCACCAGGGTGTCGGAGCCCTTGACCTGCACCATCTTCCGCCCGGCCCAGGCCGGACCGGTGAGCGCCAGGGCCACCGCCGCCGCGGTCAGAAAAATCTTTCGCATGTCGTCCGCCTCCTTCTCGTTTCGGGTTCGCTTCGACGGCGCCCAGAATAGCCCCGCGATGTTACGGCCGGGTTACGACCCGATTACGGTTCGGTGAAGGCGGCCCGTCGTGTCCCCGCGGAACGCCCCCGGCCCCAAGGCTCCTCACTTCCACTGGGCGGCTGGGCGGCTACGAATACCTTCAAACGTATCGCCGGGGGCGGGTGGGGGACTGGTTCCGGCCGGGCGCGAGTGCGGCACCCGATCG